>NZ_JASJXN010000039.1:0-42620 GCF_035018705.1 Undibacterium sp. RTI2.2
TGGTGACACACTAGGGTGGAAACTTTTGGACGCTGTTTCCACCCCTAATCTGGTAAGTATTGCACGCTGTTTGACAGAGTTTTGGAAAATATCGTCAATTCCGCTAAGTTATCGAGATTCGGGGTGAGTTAAGGGCACCGTCAATAAATGTGGCTACCCAATGCCGTTCGAAAGTGTAAATTTGCCAACCGTCCGTCAGTTGACCGGCTAGCGAGCTAACGGGCTCAATCTGATGTGTGGGATGCTAAGCGCAATTCTCGATGAGGATATCCGTATTTCGTACGGAATTTTTGGCTGGTGGGGCTTACTCTCCCGCACATAGGAACTCACCTCGACCTCGATGAGCTCACGCTCAACTTAGGAGTTTTCGCGCTTCAGCCAACCTTGTGAACTGCGTCGTAGATGAAACAGTTGTAGTTGTCTTGGGGGGCATTTGTTTTGGGAGCTTGTCCCATTACAGCCTTTTCAACCGTTTGGGGGCAGTGCTGTGTTCGATTCGGGGAAAATCAGCCTGTAATTCTTGAGGTCTTCCTCAAAGGAATTGCATCGCAGCAGCGCCTCGTAGACCTGGTTTCGGTCCAGGCTGTAATCAAATGCGGCTGTCCAGGATTGAATGCGGGTCATGGCACGGAGATACGGCGTCGTATCGCTATTGTTTGACAGCGCCTTCAATGGCAGCAGGTAATCTTCCCGGTAGACGGTTGGGACAATGATGCGCGACCTGCCGGCGGCGCTAAGGACGCAGTTCATGGCTAGGCGCGCGGTTCGGCCATTGCCGTCCTTGAACGGGTGAACCTCGGAGATGACGAACATCGTCATCAAAGCCCGGGCAAGCGGGTCTTCCAATGCATCAATTCGTGCGAATCCCTCGCGCAGCGTGCCTTGGACGAGCGTATGGTCGACGAACATAGTCGAACCGGCCTGGTTGTTCTGGTCTTTCCATTCGCCTGGGTTCTTGTCTAAGCGCGAGCGCATCACCAGTGCATTGACGTTCTTAAGCCAGTGCAAGAAGTCGTCGGCCGTGCTTGGCGGCCGGTCTCTCCAAGGGGTCTGCATCGTAGCCTGGAACGTTCCGAGAACGTCGTGCGAGTCTTCTGTTCTGTTCGGGATGAGTTTGCCCTCAAAGACGATTTCTTCGGCTTCGCTGACCAAGAAGGTCGTACCTTCAATGTAGTTTGAGAAGTAGGCCTCGAAGAAGGCGAAGTTTTCCCGCGCGATGCCGGTCTCTGCTATTGCGGGCAGTTCAGGCATGGCCTCCACACGCAAGCGGGCGAAGAGGGTGTCGAACAATTCCAATCGGGCCGGGTCGTAGGGCCGGCCGGCCGCCCTAGCGAGCCCCTGCCTGCTTTGAAGCTTTTTACTCTCGTGCGTCCCCATCAACGCCCCAATGATACCCTCCAGGCGCTTGAACTCTTTGTCTCGCCCAAGGACAGCAGCGAGTGCGCGGCAGTTGTCGCGGAGCTCATTGAACCGATACTCTCCGCGAATTAGCAGCATCTTGTCCAGCTCGGCCTCAATGGCTTCGGTACTCAACACGCGTTCGCTTACCCCGCGGCCGGTCGCCATGTTTTCCAACAGCCACCGGGCTTGACTGGCCAGGAACATGTTTTTGTATGCGACGTCACCGGCAACAGCACCAGTGCCTGGAAGAACCCGAATGGTCAGCCCAGGCAACTCAATGGTTCGCGGCCGCTGTCCACGGGTCACGTAGAGGTAACCAGCAAAAGGCTTGGCGTCGTATGCACTCCTATAACTGATAACACCATTGGGGAGTAAATGACCAACAACATTGAGCCAGTTTCGTGTGACAACCGCCTCCAGAGGACTGGCAAGATTGCTCGTGTAAACACCTTGGTATAGCCTCCGCAGCTGCCCATCGTCTGCCATACGCAGGATTCGGCGGTCTGCAGCTGCGTCGCCACTCCCGGTGAAGAGTACCTCTGGCATCGAGATGTCGGTTTTGTGCTTGATTTTCACTATCAAAGCTCCTGCGTGTCTAAATAATGTTCGATTCTAGCATTTTTTGTCCAAAAAATGTTATTAAAAATAAAAGGGCGTTGTCAGAATTTATGTCTATTCGGCTGCGACGGGTAAGACTTATGTCTAAAAAACCGTCTCTGTACGATGATTCTGTCGGATTTTTGCGTTATTCTGCTCTTTAAGCTACTCCTCACTTGCCGCAGCCAACCGCGCGTACGGCGACGCAAGAGCGGGTCTGCTCGTCCCCTCAGTTCGAAAGAAAAAATTGGGAAGGCGTAGTGCAACAGGTCCAAGCGAATGCAGAGCGGAGGTGGCAATACGGCCGTCCAGTGTCAGCGCTCGGAAAATCCTTCTGCCGGCAATTTACCTCCGGAGATTGATTAATACCGTCCAGGTAGACGACCAACCGGACGCGTTCAGCCTGGGGCGATGTCTCCCATGTTTTTAGCCGACGGCGCCAGCGCTTTAGAACATCGCCATGTGTCGTCTACTCTGATTGCGTCGCAAGCTTATTTGCGACGAACCCTTCCAGGTCATACAGACGTGCAGGGTCTCTACACTCCTCGGAAACAATGAAAACCAGAATCGGTGGGCGCTCCAGTTCATTCCACGTCGAAGCTAAAAGCCAGGTCTTCCCTGCCCCTTCGCAGCCTTGTAGCATCCAGAATCCTTCGTCTGGTGCCGTAGTAAGCGCTACCGCAAGCTCGGTCGTCAACGCAGGGCGCGCTCGGTAGTTGCCGGCGTTGCTGTCGAAAGGCGCTACAGGCTGATGGAGACTTCCTCGAGCATCTCGGACGCTGGAGAAAATTTTCTTCAACCATTTTTCGCTACTCTCGCGTGCAAAGCTTAAAGATGCGAGAGGACTGGTTAGACTCGACAACATCCTCGCCGGTAGCCGGCTGTCTACCTTGGACTCCAATTCAGAAAGCGCAACCGCTATTTCTTGAGCGGTATCGGGAAGATTTTCTGCAAAAAAGCGCTGAGCAACTTCGGCAGCTAACGACAGTAGCACTGCCAATGTGGGCGTACTTAAGTTAGATTCGTCCCAATCCAACAGCAAAAACTCGATGCCTATATCCTCACAGGCCTTCCTGTAGAACTCAGTATGCTGTGCACTCACTCCACAAGTGGTAGCGAGCACAAAGAGGTCGATATGTTCGACACCCCGAACACTTAGCTCCAATAACTTGTCCGAAACGGTATGCCTTTTTAGGTCACTACCGTATCGTTTGGTCTCGAAATACACGCTCCCGTCGTCGCCATCCCGGCCACCCTGTGAGCCGCTCGAAGCCAGTCTAAATTGGCTACCGCAAGCATGGGTTAGAACCTCAGCAATGAGCCCTTCGAAGCCATCGTGGCCTACGGCATTCAATGCGAGCATTCCGTCTCGAAGCACATCTAAGTAATCTGACGGCCGGCGTGAGTTATTAGAATTTTTTGATGGGGTTGATTGCATGCTTACTGAACTAGAGCCTTCTGCAAAAGATTAACCGCCCATCAAACCTTGAGTCAGAATAAGGGCAGGGATTCTGACTAGAGTACCATTTTGCCTGCCAGAATCGAGTGCTAAACGAATTCCATGGCCAGGTGACTAACTTGCTCACCCACCGTGGAGTGTTTTTCGATATCTCGCTGTTGGGCAAGCTCGGTTCACAGAGCACGCTTGCAATGCTTGCTTAGGATATTAATCGCATTGACGGTATTTGACGGCACCTGGTCATCAGCGAACATAGCTTTGATTTTCTAAAAGCAATGCCGTGTTATACAAATCTGTTTCCATATCCAGCAGACTTTCTTGACATACAAGACATGCTTGACTAAACTATGTCTGTAGACTAGGAGGGCTCTATGGCCACAATTATCAAACGAAAACCACCCCGTGGCTATGGTCAATCGAGCTCTGAGCTTTTCGGTAAGTTGAGTGAGATGTTCTCAAAGGTTGACAGGGATTCGTCTAACGACAATATAGCCGTTGTGATTAATAAGTTCGTAAGAGAACTGCGAAAGCAAGGTAGGGATGCGGACGTATCAAAGATGCGAGATATCTTGTGGCAAATGGCCCGCAACATCGACCGACTCGTTCCCGTTGAGGATAATGCCGCGTTATCTGAACTGGCGCGTGCGCAGAGCGAAGATGTCCTGTTCAAAAATGTTATGGATGCAGCCAAAGGCCGCGGTCATATGGCGATATCGACGCCGGAATCCATTCGGCAGGGTAACAAAGCAATCGCTTTGGCTGAACAAAACACTGCGGGCAATACCTTGGCGCTCATTGCAAGTCAGGAGTTCATTAGCTCAGGTCAATTGCAGAGCGCACTACATGTGCAGCGACAAGCTATCAGTGGAGCAGTTAAGGCGAAGAGACTATTTGCCATCATAGGTCCGTCTGGTGCAAACTATTACCCAGCTTACTTCGCAGACCCAACACTAGATAGGAGAAGCCTTGAGAGAGTATCAAAGGTACTTAGGTCACTCCCTGCGCATTCAAAGCATCATTTCTTCACATCGAAATCAACATTGCTAAGAGAGACTCCGCTTGAGGCGTTGCGTAAGGGGCGAGATACTGAGGTGTTGTTGGCAGCTGCTGGCTTTGCGGAACGCTAAGCTTAGTAGGAACACGTTAACTCAAATTGCCTCCTACCGATACATTGAGCATTGAATTGGCAAGCAAGAACTTATTGGTGCTTTTTGCTTGGTTTGTCGGGTTTCTTAAAATACTCACCAGGTTAGAAGACTAGGATTAGCTGTAGCTCCGTGCTAGATAACATTATCAAAGTAACTGAACTAGGAACGCTTTACGCTATTTACCACTGGTGGACATTATCTAACGTCACTTTTCTTCCCAGCGGACAGATAGTATTTTTATTTCTTGGTCATTCCACGCGGTGACCTCGCTAGATATAAAAGTCCGCTGATTGTTCGAAGTAAGCTTGATTGCTTTGATATGTAAACGATACCTTTTCATGCTGCCAGGGTAAAGTCTGAGAGCGGCGCGTGCTGCTTGCACCAGACCATGCAGATGTTTAGTTTGAAGGTGAAATACTAAATTGACGGCTCATAAAGACCAAGTCTTCTCGGTGCGTGTCGGAAAGCCGGTTATCTGCGAAAAGGTTTAGATTGCATGCCGGTCGTTACAGACTTTTCATCCGGTGTTCTTGCGAGTACGAGCACATAATATGTGCTCTGAAGAGCATGTCTAACATTCTAGTTTCAAGCAGAAATTTTAAAACTTTTAAAACTTAATTTTTTACAATTAATTGGCTTAGTGTAGTTGCATAAGCTATTGATTTGTAATGGGTTTCGGTACAAATTTAAATAATCAAAAAAATACCGAAAGACCGTTTTTTTAGAACGTACTGAGAAGCAACTTCGGCGTTTTATAACGGGTTTTTTACATTGTATTTCCCTATATTCTGTAAGCTAAGATAGTTTGACGGTATTTATTGAGCCTTAGCAAATTGCGCCGGGTACAATGAGTTTTTAAAAGATTCGTTCCAACGACTACTTATGTCATCCCATTCAACTTCAAGTGGAATTAAAGCCGCGCTCCTAGCGGCTATCCTATTTGGAGCCGCGACCCCGCTGGCAAAAACGATTCTCGTCAATGTTTCGCCATGGATGTTGGCTGGTTTGTTTTATCTAGGTTCTGGAATCGGCCTTGCACTTTATCGAAGGATTATCAAAGCGGATAAAGTGAGTTTATCTCGCGAAGAATGGTTCTGGTTTGGAGGCGCCATTATTTTTGGGGGCATCATTGCGCCTGTATTACTGATGACTGGTTTGACGGCAATGCCAGCATCCGGGGCGTCGCTATTGCTCAATGCCGAGGGAGTCTTCACGGCGCTTCTCGCGTGGTTCGTATTTAAAGAAAATTTTGACCAAAAGATTGCCCTTGGTATGCTGGCCATTGTCTTGGGCGCTATCATTCTCAGTTGGCCAGGAAAGGCAGACTTTTCGGCACTATGGCCCTCCTTGGCAATTTTAGGTGCTTGTTTTGCTTGGGCTATCGACAATAACTTAACCCGGAAGGTGTCACTCAATGACGCTTCATGGGTGGCCTCTGTAAAAGGGCTTGTTTCTGGATGTACCAACCTTTGTCTTGCTTTGCTAGCAGGTGCGCATTTTCCATCGCCACTGCTTTTCCTTAGCTCAATGATGCTGGGATTTCTCGCCTATGGCGTAAGCCTTGCCTTATTCGTCGTTGCGCTTCGCCAATTAGGGACTGCTCGAACCGGAGCCTATTTCGCCGTCGCTCCTTTTTTCGGCGCTCTATTGGCGCTGATTTTGGGCGAGCCTATTACAGTCCCCTTGGTCGTCGCCGGACTTTTGATGGCTCTGGGTATCTGGTTACATCTTTCTGAAACGCACGAACATCATCATATTCATGAAGAATTAGAACATGAGCATGAACATACACATGACGAGCATCATCAACATCGGCATGACTTTGCAGTCAGTAAGGAAGCGACACATCGTCACCCACACAGACATTCAAGAATTGAGCATACGCACTCGCATTTTCCGGATTCTCATCATCAGCATTCCCACTAGGTAGACTTTCAAAAATAGGGCATAGAGGGCAAGCGCGCCTCGAAAAAAAATGCCTCAGATTTAGGTTGGTGAATATGCTAAGACTTTCATCGGAAATTCAGTTGATTTCCCTCAGTTGACGAGCGGTTTTTTTAAAAATTAAAGGCTAGTAAAGGCGATGTTTGCTTTCTATTACATTCTCTGGCGCCCTCCACGTTCGCCCATAAGGTCGTTTAATAGACAGACCTTATCTAAACCTTCCAAAGCGAAGTGCTAGTGCAGGCAGGATAAGCAAGTTCAGCGTAGTTGAGGTAATCAATCCGCCTAAAATGACGATTGCCATAGGGCCTTCAATCTCATTGCCAGGTTCACCACTTAATAATGCAAGGGGTAATAAACCGATTCCTGTAACTAGTGCAGTCATTAGAATTGGTGCGAGCCGTTGTGTTGCACCTAAAGTGGCCGTTTGCAAATTCCACGGTAGTCGCTCTTCTTGTACCAGATGTTGGTAGTGAGAAACTAGCATAATCGAGTTTCGAAGTGTGATACCGAGTAGAGTAACGAATCCGACCATTGACCCAAGCGACAGCAATCCTCCAGTAGCGAATACTGTGAGTACCCCGCCAACCAGCGCGAATGGCAAATTGCTCATGACAAGAATGGTCGCTCTGGAATCACGCAAAGCCAAATAAATAAGAACACAAATTAAAACAAACGCAACCGCAAAGTGAATTAATAGGTCACGTTGGGCTTGAGCCTGTGCTTGTGCCTCTCCTGCAAAAACATAGTAGTAATCCTTCGGGAATTTCACACTGTCGCTAACTTTCTTTTTTGCGATATCTACAAACTCGCTTACCGACTGTCCTTTGACCTGCGAAGTGACTGTTTGTAAGCGCTGACCTAAATTATGCAACACTAGATAACGTCCCTCGACTTGCATGATATCTGCTAGTTCACTGAGTGGAACTAGCGTACCGTCGGTACTTCGCAATGGTAATTCTCCAATTTGCATTGGATTTTGTCTCGCTTCCGGAGCTAGCATCAAATTAACATTAACTGTTGAGGTGCCTTCATAAACTTGGGATACCTGCACTCCTTGATACGCCGCTTGAACCGCTTCCATCACATCAACCGGTAAAAATCCCCATCGAGTGAGCTGGTCATGTCGAAGTCGAATCGAAATCTGCGGTAATGCTGCGGGTGCTTGTATCGCAACCCCAAAAGCGCTAGGAATTCCGTTAAGAGACGCCGCAATTTGCCCAGCCAGATTATCAAGGATATCCAGGTTAGGACCAAAAATATTGATAACGACAGGAGCGGTATAACCTGAAATTGTTTCTTGAACTCGCTCCGTGAGAAAGGTTTGGACAGTGAACAACATTCCAGGAAATTTTGATAGCCTATTTCGAATAGCCGCCATTGCTTGCTCTTGCGACTCTCCGTCCAGTCCCGGCTTGAGGTCAACCTCGAATTCGCTGTACTGTGGCCCATACACATCGACTCCTCGAGCCGTTCTGCCGACACGTTGTGCGACCGCGCGAACTGAATGAACTTCTAGCAAGTCTTGACTCACCCGTTGACCAATTCGCATTGACTCTTGAAGTGATGTTCCTGGAGTAGCCTGCATATGTACGACGAAGTGACCCTCCCGAAGCTCAGGTAAATACGCGGTGCTAAAAAACGGTAAAGTCGCCATCGTTGCAAGTAGCGTGCCGAAAAATACTAATAAGGCCCAAAGCCAATGGGCCTCTACCATCCCTAGTATGCGTGTATATTTTTTAATCAACCAGACGTAAAAGCGAGGTTCCTTTTTGTTTCCGGTTCGACCAGCCAATAATGTAAAACTCAACGCTGGAGTAAGGGTGAGGGCAATTAGAAGAGACGACATAATGGCCAGAATGTAGGCGATTCCGAGCGGAGCAAACAATTTACCCGCCACACCGGAAAGTGATAGAACAGGAAGGAAGATGGCGGCCACGATAAATGTGGCATATATCACCGCGCTACGAACTTCCGTTGAAGCGTCGATAACTACTTGGATAGCGGACTTGGGATAGCCTAGTATTCGGTTTTCTCGGAGTCGACGGTCGATATTCTCAACGTCAATAACGGCGTCATCCACAACTTCACCCAGACCAATGGCCAGTCCGCCAAGCGTCATAGTGTTGAGCGGGACATCAAAGTGGTGCAACACTACAATCCCTGCCAGAAGTGAGAGTGGGATTGCCGTTACTGAAATAATCGCCGCTCGAATATTAAAAAGGAAAAGGAATAGAACTAACACTACAAGGGCGGCACCAACCAAAAGAGCTGCACGCAAATGGTCGGTAGAGGCTTTGATAAAGTTAGCGGGCCGAAATAAATCACCATGTAATTCAATACCACTTTTTTCTAATTCCGGACGGAGTTCGGCAAGAGTAGCTTCTACCGACTTAGTGACAGAAACGATATCGGCACCATATTGATTGCTAATCATGACGATGACGCCTGGCTTGCCTTGTATGTTGGCACCGCTTACAGGAACCTCCATACCAGCGACTACTCTACCAATATCAGCGAGCGTTAATATAGAACCGTTTTTTTGTTGAAGAACGACTTGCCCCAATTGGACCGCGCTAGTCGACTGCCCTACAGTAGTTAGTACAATTCGTTGATTTGGTGTTTCTATTACCCCTGCACCACGCACACCGGTTGCTCGCTGTGCAGCGGACACCACATCTTGAATAGCAAGACCAAATTTTACTAATTTTTTTGGGTCAACTTGAACTTGGAACTGTTTAATGTCACCACCGAATATGCCAATGTCTGACACACCTTTGCTGCCCAATAGCTTAGGCTTGAGAAATACCTCTACGAACGTGCGCAATTCCATTTGAGAGCGGCTTTTTGATGTGAGTCCGATTCCTAATACAACATTGGATGACGAACTCAGAGGCGTCATTTTCGGTACGGTTACTCCTGCTGGAAGTTCCGCATTGAGACCGGACAGCTGTTCTGCGACCATCTGACGAACATGATGAACATCAGTGCGCTCATTGAAAATAAGCGTTATTACTGACACTCCTTGAATTGACTGTGAGCGCATGGACTCGAGGCCAGCAGCGCCTCCTAACACGTTCTCAATCTTCTGAGTTACCAGTTGCTCTACCTGTTCGGAAGATAGACCTGGTGCTTCTGTTTGTATCGTTACGAGCGGAGGCGTAAATTCAGGAAATACATCTAGCCTACTTTGGTTAAGGGCAAAAATGCCATAGCCGAGTAAAAGGAAGGCGAGCGCAAATACGATGCCTCGAAGTCGTACGGAAAGTTCAATAATTGATATCAACATGGGTTGTCGGCGTATTCTTCGTTATTCTTTGCTACTCAACAGTGAGCGGCCTTCTTCAGACAACAGCAACTGCGCGCCTCTCGTTACCACCAATTCGCTGACGCCAAAGTTCTCCATGACAAAATATCCCTCCCCTGAAGGAATAGCGTCCATTAGTGCTATCCGCTCAAAATGAGTGACGTCAATTTTTTTATAGACCCACGGCTGGCCGCCGTACCACACAACCGCGGACGCTGGAACTATGACGCCGTCTTTTTTCCCTCCTGGCAAACGTCCAGTTACTCGCAACCCACTGGGTAACCGTTCTGCTGTACGGTAAAGGTAGGCTTGTGTTTGTGTAACCGCATCAACTTGGGGGAGCGATGAAACTAATTGGGCAATAACCGGGTGGTTTTCAAGGTCTATCAACAGAGAAACGGGTGCCGAAACACCTTGGTTTCCTAATGTCATTCGGAGTAGGGTTTCCCGTCCCTGGACAAACGGCGCCAGTCCTGTAGCGCCAGAACGGATGGCTATTTCTCCTAATTTATTACCGTACTGCTGGTGAAGCAAAGCGGTAGAGGAATCCAATGTTGCTTGCGCTAATATTACTTTCGCTTGTGCGGAAGTTTCAGCTGATTGTGCTGCCTCAACTGCTTTCAGCGAGACATTGTTCCCATCCGCGTTTAATTTCTGAAGGCGCAGGAACTCGGCATGAAGTGTATAGAGTTCGGCTTGTGCCGCTCGTCTGTCAGCGCCAGCCGAGGCACAACGTCCAGAGAGTTCGACTAATGCCTGCACGTCTTGAACTATGCCGTAGACCCCGGCTCCTACTCCGGGCGCTAAAGCCAATTTCTCTGCCCGTATACCGCTATGCTCTTGAGATTTCAAATCGACCGTTAGAACGGTGACGCCGTCTTCCACCTCAGTGCTAACGAGGCTACGTACTGGTGTTTCACGTTCTGCTTCACTTTGAAGCTCCCCCTTGCTGAGCCAATAGGCGGATAAAAGTAATAACGTAATAATCGTTGGAGAGAGCAGCAAAGCTACTTTAATAATTGTTTTTCTTTGCATGGTCATTCGTCGCCTTGGTAGGACATCATTGAGGAATTGGCTCATGTAGAGGATGCTGCATTGCATCCTCAATTTGTCCGATTGCGTGCTGTATTTGGAGGATTGCATCTAGCAGATTTAACTCACTATCGACTTTGCTCTTCTCTGCGGAAAGAACGGAAATTTGGTCATCCTCGCCAGAAAATAACGAGGCATGAGCGGCTGCCAGTCTTCGACCGGCGAAGCTATACTGCGTTTGAGCATAGTTGAAAGCGATAATGCTAGCGTCATAAGCTTTCGTCGCTAGGTCAGTTTCTAAAAAGGCTGTTTCTACAATTTTCTTCACCTTCGACTCAGCTTCAAGACGGCGTCCTCTTGCCTCAGCAATAGCCCCTTGATTCTGATTGAATAGAGGTAGTTCTAAGCCAGAAAACGTCAAACCGATTTTTCGTGAACCTTGGTCTAGTGTATAACCGGGCCCTAAGTGGAGGTCGGGGTATTGTTTAGCCACTTCGAGTTGCAATGCGCTTTGACTACTTTCGTAGTCGACGAGACTCGAGAGAACATCGGCACGGTTTTGTAAAACGCTCAATCGAGTCTTCTCATCAGGGGGTATCGCGCGAGGATTCCCAAACTCTCGCACATTAAAAGGTGTTAGCCCGAAAGCGGATGTGCGAACTCCAACAAGCGATGCGATTTTTATTTTGACTGAATCTACATCCTGCAGATTCCCCGCTATATTTTTTCTTGCCTGCACTAGCGCGTGCCGTTGTTGACTGACCTCCAATGTAGAGGCATAGCCGACTGCTGAACGATGCTCTATCAGCAGTTCAAGTCTTTCCTCAATCTCAACTTGTTTTTGTAAGAGCTTTGTTCGTTCCTCGCTAAACCACAAACTTAATAGTAGCAATCGCAGTTGGCTCCTGACTGCCCAAGATACCCTAGAAATATTTAATTGAGCCGCCGCAACATTATCATTGGCGACTAACATTCGTAAATCTCGCTTTCCCGCAGTCTCAATGGGGAAGTCCAAAGCGAGACCTAACGACCAAGGGCTTTGACCAGTGCTTGGGTTCAGTGTTTTCTGTAAAGGTAACTGTACAACCGGATTGGGCCTTTGGGCTGCGGTAGTTACTGTAGCTATGGCAATGTCAAGTTTGAGACGAGCGGCTTGAATATCAATATTCATACAAAATGCTGCTATTGTCATTGAATTCAAACTCCACTCGGATGGTGGCCAATCGACCGAGTCCTTAGGGGAATGTTTCGTTGTGCAAGCTCGCAGGTCGTCTGTGGTCAGAGACTTAGTCAGCAAATTATTGGAGATTTTACTAATGGCGATAGGACGATTATCGAATTTTTCTGTGGCACATCCATTCACCGTGGTGATAAATATAGCAGCGCCAAGACGTTGAGCCGCTCTCAACGCTAATAGTTTTTGTCTTAGTAAAACTATGCGCTTAATGATTCGTTTATGTAGAGGGAGCACGTAACGAGCCTTGATGAGGTCTTGATGAAGTAAGGAAACCTTCGAACTCATGCTGAAGGTATGATTCGAAGCGAGGATAGGTAACGAGACTTAGCAAACACTTAGCATGAACAGGCTACGATTCCAGTGATGCAAATATCCTCGATACTAGTGCTATGCGAATGCTAAGTATTTACGGGCAAGCTAAGCTAGTAGCTGTTTATGCGATTAAGAGTCAAAAAATGAGAACACTACTAGTTGAAGATGACCCGTTCATTGGTGAGGCGCTATGCCAAAGTCTGCGCGATGCAAGTTATGCGGTCGATTGGGTAAGGGATGGTCACCAGGCAGTTGTGGCTGCCAGCATTGAGCGTTATTCGCTTATTTTGCTTGATTTAGGTCTTCCCATTCTGGATGGACTGGAAGTGCTTCGTCAGTTGCGAGAGCGGAACAATGTGACTCCCATCCTCATTATTACAGCGAGAGAGGCGTTTGAAGACCGTATCGTGGGCTTGGATTTAGGTGCGGATGACTATCTTGTTAAACCATTTCACACAGGGGAACTTTTAGCTCGTGTAAGAGCGCTTATACGTCGCCAGACCACGATTAGTCCCTCTATTCTGACATGCGGTGAACTCAGCCTAGACCCAGCCACTTGCGAAGTATGGTACCAAGGTACACAACGAAAGCTTTCTACACGCGAATTTTCGCTATTGGCCGAATTTCTGCAGCGTCCCGGTATAGTGCTTTCGCGTAGTCAATTAGAGGAAAGACTGTACGGCTGGAACGAGGAAGTAGAAAGTAACGCAATTGAATTTTTGATTCATAGCATACGGAAAAAGCTCGATAGTAGTGTCATCAGAAACATAAGGGGCATGGGATGGTTGATTCAAAAAGACTAATGAGTCGCTCACTTTTGTGGACGTTGTCGGCATCAATTTGCGGTACGATTCTTCTAGTTGGAATCATCGCAGCACTCTCATCTTTCTGGCTTTCTTTTGGCGAAGCACGCGATTTGCAAGATGACGAGCTTAGAGAAATTGCTCGGTTAGTAAAACTTGGTGATGAACAAATCCTTTCTCCTGCTTCTCCTCCTTGGCAGGATGATGAAACTGAAATGCGCATCTGGGTTATCAAAATCGCCAAAGTACCGACTATCATTTCAACACCGGAACTGTCCTTGACCCTCCCTGGAGGTTTGTCGGATGGGTATCACTCTATCGAATCAAATGGTGAATCGTGGCGTATCTATGTCCGGCATCTCAACACTGAATATGGCCTAGCCGTAGCGCAGCGAACATCCGCTAGAGATGAGCTTGCGCGCGACAGTGCTTTGCGAACATTGCTACCGCTGCTTGTACTTATTCCCATACTTATATTTCTCGCGGCGCTACTGATACAATTTTTATTAAAAAAAATTCAAGAAGTATCAACTGAACTAGACAAGAAAGGGGATACTGATTTCACGCTCGTTGATATTTCCAAACTACCTGCTGAGCTCCTACCTTTTGCAACTTCAACAAACAAGCTGCTTGCGCGTATTCAGACCTCTCTTAGCCAACAGAGTCAACTAGTCGCAGATGCTGCGCACGAGCTCCGTTCTCCAGTAACAGCGATGACTTTGCAGCTGGAAAACGCGATGAGTGTTGACTCTATACCTCCGCAACTCGCGTCGCGGCTCGCGCCTCTTGGGGCAAGTTTAATAAGAATGGGGAAATTGGTTGAACAGTTACTGACATTAGCGAAGTTGAATAAAGTTGTCGTAGCGTATCCCGTTCTTGTTGACCCTAGGGCAGTTGTGACCGAATCTGTTGAAGAGTTATTTTCACTGAGTAACTCAAAGAACATCGATTTGGGAGTCGAATTATGTGAGAACGCTTCCTTTCATGGGAGCGAGCATGATTTTCGGGTGATAGCTCGCAATGCGTTAGAAAACGCTATTGTGTACACCCCAATGGGGGGTAAAGTTGATGTTCGACTCTATCAGCGAGAAGGTGAAATTTTCTTTGAGGTGGAAGATAACGGTACGGGAATTACTGAGCAAGAACTGATTCGTGTTTTTGACCCATTCTATCGAGTTCCTGGAAATATGCATCCTGGTAGTGGACTCGGATTAGCTATAGCTCGCAGTGCTGCATCACGCCTTGGCGGAAGTCTCGAGTTGAAAAGCATAGCGACCGGTAGAAATACTGGGTTACGATTTACTTATATCCAGAAAGCAGCAGCTTTAGGGTGATAAAACTCGGCCATAAGCGAAATTGTTGTCCTCCTGCTGTTAGTCGTTCCAGCAGAACTTCATAAAATCCTTGAAGCTGCTTTGATTAAATGTAGCGATTCGCAGTATTTCATGTGAAAAAGATGTTCTCATGCACGGTAACAGTTTGATTCGGCTAAACGAAGAGCCCTTGACTACCATCGTGTGACACCGAATTTAGCGACGGTTTAACTCTGTGAGATAGGAACGTAACAATGAAGCCCGCTGCGGCCAAAAACGTTCACCAGTCAATTCAATGGACTGAATTCGTTCAGTCCTAAACATACGGAACGACCTCCGGAGTCGACAATATGCAAGTAGAACAAGCATATTGTCGAAGTACGCAATAGCGAGCGGCCAGATAGTGCGCGTAGTTGATACGTTCATTTTGTCCGTATAGCGCATATTGAGTGCATCTTCGCGCCAGCAGGCCTCTCGAATCATTTTCATATCCGGCAGTACCACATATCGTTCTTCAAAACGATGAACCTGAGAAACAGCATGTAGTAAATACTGCATCATTTCTGGCAGCTGGCTCAACACACAAATCGGTTAATTAAAAATCGCGCCGAGTGGGGCGCCTTACTTAATGGAAATCCAAATAACGGTGTGAAAACCATCCGTGCATTGGCACCAGCTATCTATGCATGGCTGTATCGAAATGATAGAGATTGGCTTAGAGAGAGAACTTCAAATCAAGTCTCTGCAATATGTGGAAATAATTCGTCAGTCGACTGGGACAAACGTGATCAGTTTCTGGCTAACGAAGTACAACGCATTGCATTAGCTATTTATGGTCTAAATGGATCTCGTAAATTAAATTTGTGGGAGATTTACCAGAAATTACCTGAGCTGAAGGCAAAATTGCAGTCACTTAATAGATTGCCTCTAACAAGAAGATCAATAGAATTTGTCACTTTAGGAGTATCCAAGAAAGCTAATTTCGATGACGGTCTATTCTAATTAAAACAGTTCGGGCCGAAACGACTAAAAATTAGAGGGTATTCTACGCAAGTACTTATAGCATCAATAGTTTTAAGGCAGGGAAGATTCAACTTCGAAGGGCGTCAACGTGAAGCTGCAATTTTATCGATGCATGTAGAATTTACGTGCGGCGCATTTTTTTGGATGTGAAACTGCTCGGTAACTTCCCCACTTTTTTGCAAAAGTCAGCGTACTGGTATTTTTTAATACCTGATTCGGCGAAGACTGCTGCCAATATCTGGAAGCAACCTTTCATACGCAAATCCTCGAAACTCCAAGAGGCTGGAATAGACTGATTGCGGTCACTCAGTCGTTGGGAACCAGACGTTTAAGAACGGTCCAATATTTTAGCCTTTACGAGATCAAGGAACGGGCGCAGAACAGGTGAAGGATTGCGCTCCGAATAGGTGACAGCAATACCCATCGATAACCTACTGGAGCGTTCCTTCAGCGCCCTGAAAGCGACGCCCTGCCGTTTTACTTTCTGCAAAGACGCCGATATAAGGGCGATGCCTTGACCCTCCGCAATCAATCCCAGCAGGATGTGATGGTCTTGTGGTTCCGAGATAATGTTAGGCTTGAAGTCGATCTGTTCGAAAAACGCCTGACAGTGGTCGTAGAAGCCCGGATTTAAGCGGCGCTCGAACCAAAACATCGGTTCGCCGCGCAGGTCATCGAAGCCGAGCCGGCGTTTCTGGGCGAGTCGATGGTTGGCGGGCAAGGCGACGACTAGGGGCTCCTCAAGGATTGTTTCTACCGTCAAACCCTGGGGATCGGTATGCAAGCCGATGAAGGCCGCGTCCATGATCCCGTTCTTAATGTCCCGGACGAGACTGATCGAATGCTTGCCCTTCGTAACGACGCGCCAGTTTGGGAAGCGTTGGCGAAGGCGGTCGAATACGTCGGGGATCGCGCTGCGGTCGAACACGGTCGTGTAGCCTACGACAAACTGCCCATCCTCGGCACCTCGTGCCGCTCTGGCCACAGCAATCGCTTTTTCCGCTTGCAGCAATGTTTTTCTTACTTCGGGCAGGAATGCCGCACCGGCTTCTGTCAGTGCTACCCCTGACTTGATCCGCAGGAATAATTCCACGCCAAGTTGATCTTCCAACTGGCGGATCTGCCTGCTCAACGGTGGTTGCGAGATGTGCAATCGCAGCGCTGCACGTCCGAAATTGAGTTCTTCACTCAATGCTAGGAAATAGCGAAGCTGTCGCAGGTCAATAGATTCATTCATACCGAAAAGGTATCACAAAAATGGTATTGGATGCATTGCAAAACGAGATATAAAGTGTGCCCACAATTTAACGTAAAGGAACTGAGATGAACAACGAACGCTATCTGCGGGGCTGGGCAAAGCTAAAGGAGGTTGATGGTCAGGCTGGTGAAAATGTCATTGAAAGTCTGCGCGACATCGCTCCTGACTTTGCTCGGCTACTGATTGAGTTTCCCTTTGGCGACATCTATTCGAGGCCTGGTCTCGATCTCAAGACGAGGGAACTCGCCGTGGTGGCGGCGCTCACCGCGCTAGGCAACGCTGCGCCTCAGCTCAAAGTGCATATCCACGGCGCTCGCAACGTTGGCTGCTCCGAGCAGGAAATCGTTGAGGTCATCATGCAAATGGCTGTCTACGCTGGCTTTCCTGCCGCACTAAACGGTCTATTCGCAGCCAAGGAAGTCTTTGCGCAGAATGACGAACCGCAGAGCCATATCGCACGGGCGCAGGTGATATGACCAGCATCTACTGCGCCGTTCTTGCCGCCATTGCCATGTTTGCCAGATCTCAGCTATTAGTCTGGTGCAACAGTCAAATTCAGACTGAAAGCAGCCAGTGAAGTGGAAATTATTGAAGGCTAATAGACTTACAAGACACCAAAAAATCCACGTGATAGTGTTCATCGTGGCGTACCCAAGCATTACCCTTCATAAAATTGATATGGGATTTTATGTAGTCTCCATGCTTTGTTGCAATTAGCTTTTCGATGTATGGGGGATCAATAATCACAAGAGCGAGTCCAGCTCCAAGTGCTTTGGCTGCAATGTCAAGTTGGTAAAGGTGCTCTGCGATGGTTTCAAAATCGATGCTATAAGTTTCGAATTTCCCGTCGGTATCAAAGTCGATGTTGTAACCGAACTTATTAGTTACGTTTGTGGGTAATGTTACTGAATGACCGGCATCATTGACAACTGGCACAAAAAAATCGACTGACAAACCATTCCTATGGGTCTTATGAGGCCTAATTCGACCGCCTTTCGCCCACCCCGTTTCGCCGTATACGAAAACTTTACCAGTTGCCGTTCGTTCCAAGGAGCGATAAGCAGTTAAAACTATCTCTGAAACCTTGGAGTGAACATGGTTTCTGCCAAGTGCGATGCCAAACGAACTGTATGCCGTGAAGTTTTTTTCCTTTATCTGGCAACTGGACGCCACTTTCGAGCCTTCCATTGCTTACCGTGCCAAAGCAAATGCTTTCCACTGCTCCAGCATTTGCTGAAATAAGTGAGAAAATTAAGACAAGATTCATTAGAGTACGGCGCATTTACTAAGGCCCCTTTTGGACAACTAACTTGTTGTGCGTATTTCTACCGCCGAGTTATCCGGCACGCAGGCGTGTCAGTTTTGAATGACCAGTTAAAGACGTTGCCGTCCCAAACATATATGGATATCTTCACTTGAAATAATTAAGCCAGTGAGTCAGTGACCTCACCAGCGGACGAAACGAAGGCCACACTTTTCCACCACCATCAGCTCTAATACTTTTCCAAAAAATTTCCATATCTACAGCGGGCGGCGAGTTATCAGGTGGATCAATCATAAAATAGAATATCGGCCCAGCTATGGGAATGCAAGCTATTACGAAGTAAGTCAACTTCAACCACCAATGATCTTGATTCCTAAATATTCGCCGCCAAGCAATCCCGGACAATCCAAGCGAAATTAATAGTGTGACGTAGCCCACGATAAACCTTTAACGCAAACGTAATGCGCGCCGCGAGATGCAGCACGCATGAAAATTAAACAATATCACGGCGTCACTATCGGCTGTAATGTTAAATCTCACGATTGGTGACCGTGGTGCAAATTTTCAAAAAAGTAACCACCGATTCTAGTTCAAAATGGCCATCGCGCCTGGAGGACAACAGCAGACTGAAAGCAGGCAGTCAAACATAAAATTTTGTAAGCGAAAATACTAGTTCTGCGTGTGACAAAGCAAAATCAGGAGGCAGCTGGTCTTGCCATCATTGAGATTTAAAAATCTTTTCTACGCGTTGGTCATCCTGCTTAGACCACGTAATCCAACGCTTTCCTTCGCGGAGTTCTATCCCGAACTTAATTTCCTCAGAATTGAGCTTCTCTATAAAGCGCTTTTCAAAGTTCTGATCTTCATAATGAACTGAAGGAACAAAGGACTCGTCAAGCATTGAAGCACGGGCTTTGCTCACTCTAGCATCATCTTTTGGACTATATAAGACGGTCCCGTCCTCTCTTAGCCTGAACGGTATACCTTCCTTTTTGAGAGCATTGATAAACTGTGTTTGTAGGTGGGCATCGAAAAACTTGAATCCATTCTCGTCGGTATATTTTCCCCATGCATCACAGTCCGTTAATGCAGCTGCTAATAAAAATATGACGATAAAAAATCTCATTCAAAACCCCCAATGTGCGTGCAATTTGTTTCCAAGCACGTAATCCATATTAGATACATTAATGATGCTTACGCCCGATTTAAGCAGTGCAGGTATTTGATGTATAACAATAGACTGTTTGCGGCCGGTCACGGATCAATAATTCGCTGTTTTAATGTTTGAGTTAGGCCGCATGCGCTCCCGCGCTCCAACGCCACGGTAGCCGCGCCGAAAATGCAAAGCCGAACGACAACCAAGCGTGAAACGCAATTAGTAGCGCGGCTTCACGCAGGCGCGGCTGCGCAGCCCCTACAAGCAAGAGAAGAGCGACTACAAACGCTAGCGATATAGGGAGCGATGCGGCGACAAAAAGTGGAATGGTTGCCCAGCCTTTGCTAGACATGTATAAAGCCAATGGAATGCCAACGACGGAAGCGCCAATGAGGCCTACGTACGAAAATGGCACTGCTAGCGTTACGAACTCTCGCCATATGGTTGGCCACCGATTTGCTTCGACAACTCCGAAGCGCTGGGCTTCTTCCGGCGACGCGTAGGCCGATAATGCTAGTGCAACTAGAGTGGCTAACACTACTCCGCCGAGACCCAGAAGAAGGCGAAGTTTGGATAGTGCTGCTGGAGCGAATGCAGCGCTGTAAATGAATATGCCGCCAAACACGATGGCGAGCAGGACAGAAATTGCGACTGGATGCACCAAGAAGCCGGCGAGCATTGCTGATTCCATGAGGCCTAATTTGTTATGGGCAGACAGGTTTGCTACATACCATCGCCACTAGTCTGCATAACATGGCGATGCAAATTTCTCTGAAATGGCTCTCAACTTGATTGTTTGGTTTAAATATCGTTTCTTATCCAGTATCAACATTCCACGAAAATCCTCACAGGTATTTCTTTGCATTCTACCAAACCAAATTAACAAAATAAAAATTTATCGCGACTGTCAACTTACGCCCCTCGGCGGCAAGTTCGACAGGCAAATCCAGACTGATTGCGGTCATTCGCCGATGTCGCATCACGGACAACTTGGTGCCCATAGTTGCCCGTGGACATTTTACATTGCGGCCATTCATATTTAACGCGTGAGCTGGTTTTTTAATCCAACTTAGGTCTTTATTGTGTACTGATATGATAATTGCAATCTGCAAAAATCATTTTTCTATTGGCGTTACCAATTGCTTACCTTTAAAGTATTGATCAAACCATTACGCTGTCTTCCGAATGGAATCATTCTGATTTTCTCATTTTTTTAAAACCATGCCCTTCATTAGGGTAATAACACGCCTGGTCAGTTTTGCATGACTTTTTTTGGTGACCAACATTAAAGCAAAGCCATTGCCAGCCAAAATCCGAAATTTATTTCTTCGATTGCAGTAAAGTCATAGCCACTGAGGTCATTGCAATAATTCCAGTACGTAATGTCTGTTCCGGCGCTGGCTCGAAATGGCTATTGTGCACGTCGGGTAACATTGTTCCTGTTTTTTTAGCGTCGGAAAATTTAAAAGGATCCATTGCACCCAACCGGAATAATACAGTTGGAATTTGATGGTCTGGCAGGGAAAAATAGCTGAATTCATCGCTCGCCAACACAGGTTCATCATCGAAAACATTTTTTCGCCTAAAGCGACAGCCAGAGATAATTTAACGCGTGCATTCAAATCAGGATCGTTATAGATGGCGGGAGTCGCATCCTCTTTATTTATAGCGACGACAGGTTGGCGATCTTCCGGAACTCCCGCAGAAAGGGCAACGCTTTGTGCTGCGCGGCGGATGGCATCGGTGATGGTTTGCATGGTTTGTCCGCTATAAGCACGCACCGTTAATTCCATTTTTACTTCGTCAGGAATGATATTGCGTTTAGTGCCTCCGTGTATGTCGCCTATCGTAACGACTGCCGGCTCTCCCGGTTTTAGCTGACGGCTGACGATAGTCTGGATTTGCATAATAAATTCACCGGACATGACGAAGGGGTCTTTTGTGCTCTGTGGCTGCGCACCGTGACCACCTGTGCCGCGTAAAGTGACATCGACCGAATTCACCCCAGCCATGGCGTAGCCGCTGGTAACGGAAACAGTTCCCGCCGCAAGCATATTCGTTTCATGCAACATGACCGCAAGGTCTGACTGCCGGAATCGTTCATAAAGTCGGTCGGTCAACATGGCTTTGGCGCCATCACCGGTTTCTTCTGACGGTTGCCCTATCAACAAAAGCGTTCCGGGCCAATTTTGACGATTAGATGCCAGCGCGCGTGCGGCCCCTATCAGCGTCGTGACATGTATATCATGGCCGCAGGCATGCATCACACCCACCTCCTGGCCTGCCGGATTTTTACTCTTGATTTTACTAGCGTAGCTGATGCCTGCTTCCTCAATGATGGGCAATGCGTCCAGATCAGTGCGTAACATTACTCTGGGGCTCGGACCATTTTCCAGAACGGCCACTACACCATATGCTTAGCTTCCGTCCGGATATTTTCCGACATGTTCTGTTACGGCGTAACCGGCTTTGCGAAGTTCAGTGGAGAACAACCCTGAGGGTTGTTCTTCGTGATGTGACAGTTCGGGATGAGCATGAATTACTTTGTAGGTAGAAACCAGTTCAGCAAGATTGGCATTGACCAGTTTTTCCAGCTGCAGCGATGGTGTTGATGGCGTATCTGCATCGGCAAAACTCAACCCGCAAGCCAGCGAAAAAATGAATGCGCTAGCGGAAACAGCTGTGATTGCATCCTTCATCTCACACTTTGTTTTGATGATGCCGTCTTGTTCTACATAAGTTTGGCTTTTACAGTCAGAGCCATCGGCAGCGCAAAAAACAAATGGGAAACAAATCCACCGATGATCACCACCGGGTCTGTGTAGTCAGGATGGGCATCTGAAATGAGGGTAATCGCCACATGCATGATGATCCACGCCAGCAGCGCGTAAAACACCGCTGCCAGACTTGCCTCAATGCCCGGTAGGCGCAAGGCTGGCCAGATCAGCGCAAACAGCACTCCTCAGAATATGGCAAAGAAAAAATGGATTAACGTGCCAAGAAAAAAGGCAACAACACCGAGATCGTGCTGGACGACCCTGCCAAACACAAGACCGACAGCGTTGCGCGGAATGTCAGACAGCAGCATCAAATGTTGTACATGAACCCAGACAAGTGCTTCATAGGCCCATATCGTGACACCGCCAGTCAACCCAGCGCCAATTCCGGCAACAACACACTGTTTCAAATCAGGATCGGCAGTAGCATTCATTGTTTTGCCTTTCGGGGCAAGAGAGAAGTCAGACGATCAGCAAACTCCTGCCAATCTGCCTCTTTGGTGATGCCATCAAACAGACCGGCTTTTGTGTGTTGCGCCATCCAGTCATCTTTTTCAGCGATGGCGCTTGCCATCAACGGGTCGAAGCCGGCTTCACTGATGGTGTTGGCCACTTCGCGCATTTCTTCGGCACGGCGCTTTCCATGCTGCGCAACCCGACTATAAAAATATGACGCCTGTTTTTCCCAATCAATCGACGGGAATGTTTCATACAATGTTGCAATCATCTGCTGCTCCACGCCGTAACTGCGCGCAGTGGTGAAACTTTCTATCACCAATGCTTCCAAACCCTTAATCATCACGCTTCGACACATTTTGATGGCAGACGCTACGCCAACTTCGTTGGACACTGCGCTGCAATGCATGCCCATGTCGCTCAAGGTCCGTGCTAACTCGCCGGCGCGCGCACCTCCCAACAACATGGGTACCTTCAGACCATAAAGTGGTACCGACGTCATCACGCCGGCTTCAACAAAATATCCGTCAGCGGCCTCAATCAACTTTCCTGATTGCTGTTTTGTTTGCGGCGACGCTGAATTGCAATCCAGGAAACCACTTCCCGGACGCAGATGTCGCGCTGTCTCCTCAGCCACAGCCAGGGCATTGGAGGCCGTAACTACCGAGATAATCAGGTCGGATTGCGCACAAAGCTCTGCCACCGAAGCACAGACCTTTACCTGATGTTGGCCGGCATGCATAAGCTGCAGTTCTGAATCAGTTACCGATTCAAACCGGATATCCCAACAGCAGACAGACTCTGCCGTCTGCTTCAAGCCGACGGCAAAGATTTTTCCCACCTCGCCATAACCCACCACACCGATTTTCATTTTCAACTTTCCTCAGGCAAGCAACTGAACCCAATTTTTCCAGCAATGACGAATCAGATCACTGGCAAACCAGTTTTCCTTCGGCAGCAGAACATTGTTTCTGGAGTCCGGGCTGCATGAACTCAGCGCCATACCAGTCATAGGAAGTCGGCTCACTGCTCACCTGTTTTGTATAACTGGCCGGGTCAACCGGATTGCCGGAACCTTTGTAGACTGCATGATCAGGGTAGGCAAAAATGATACGGGTTTTGTCAGCCACTTTATTTTTCATAAAATCAGGCATGGGCGGCATACCCGCCGGAGGATGGCCATCCATTTTGAATGGTGGCGCCGACATCGTATGGGCAACTAGGGAAGTTGGTGCGTGATTTGATTCAGTCCAGCGCATCAGCGGTGTGAGCAGATCAAATTCGCTCGGACCGTCGCCCATACCGCAGTGATACATGCCGGGGAACAGAAACAGTTTGGCGAATGCTGCAGTCCTGTCTGTACCCATTAATTGCGTCACCGCAGTGTAATAAGCGATGGTATTGATCGGAGAAATATGCGGGTCGGACCAGCCGTGCCAAAGGATCAGTTTGCCACCCGCAGCAGCAAACCTGGTCAGATCCGGATTGGTTGCGTCATACAGAGCATGCATGGCGCGCACCTGATCGAATTGAATGGCATCGAAATGGAAATCTTTCAGACTGTAGTCGGCCGCCGGATTCTGTTCGAATATCAGGTTTTTTATCGAACCCAGTGCCATGAAGGTACTCGGCACAGGCTGATCAGCGCTTTTAGTCACAAACACGCCCTCCCATGATAGTTCGGAACCATATTGCGGACCACCGATGGTCAGATGTCTGCCCTGCGCATCCTGTGGGCCTGCATACAGTTTGCGTACCGTGCTTACCTGGGCTGTAGTCAGACATTGCGATGTATCAGTGCGACCTTCCGGGCATTGGATTGTTGCGGGGTCAAATTTGCACTGGCGTGGATCGTTGATGAGTCCATCCTTCTGACCATCCAGTGCATCGCACGCTGCCAGAACTGCCTTGTGCAAAATCGGCAGCTTATCTGCGGTGAGCACAGTTTTGCCATTGGCGTCCGTATTACTGGTGGCTTGCCAGCCGTGATAAAAGCTGTTTTGAATCTGAAAATTCATAGCCGGCGCGCCAGCGGCTATGCCGTTGAAATCGTTAGGATAACGCTGCGCTTCAGCCAGGGCTTCACGACCGCCATCCGAACAACCGCTGAAATAATTGTATCTGGCGGGAGCCGCATAATATTGCTGAACCAGCTGCTTGCCCAGCACGGCCGTCAGATGCACACCGCGATAGGCGAAATCGATACGCGCCTGCGGATCATTGCCAAACTCGCCTTCTCCCACATTGCGGCTGGCATGGCCCATATCAGTCGATCCCAGCGCCAGTCCATGCGTATCGGCAGGCACGCAACCTTTGGCATGATCAAGATGAATATCAAGCACGCCACACAAACCGCCACAGCCGGTCTGAAGATAGCGCTGGTTCCAACCATGCACCGGCAGACGGAATTCGCTGTTAATATTGGGTGCGATCAAAGTGCGGACCTTGCAGTAAGCTACGCCATCCTGAGTGCCGACAGTTGCACTGAGCACTTCAGTTTTCGCGCCAACAGCAGCACTCAGGTCAGCACTCCTGAGATTCTCACAAGCTATGGATGCTTTCAAAGCAGGGAGATCTGCGAGCCCTTCTTGCTTATACGTTTTTGGGTTCGGTGTCGCAGAAGTGGCTTGCGCGCAGGTTTGAACCGTCAGGCCTGTCAACAACATGGCAACAGCAGTCTCTCTTGCGATCTGTGGAACCGCGAGAATCGCGTTGAATAAAAACATAGCTGTATCCTTTTTTTGACGTAATCTCCAGGGGCCACGTGACCCCTGAGACAGCTCATTAGTAATTCAAACCAAATCGGACTCCCATAAAGCGTGGCTCATTCACCGTAAAATTATTGTTAGAACCCGCTGCAGTTAGTTGCAGTTTGTTCTCAATATTGGTTACAAACAGCTGTGCACTGTATTTACCGTTGTTATCCAGATAGGTAATGTTGGCATTGCTTCGACTGAATGCTTTCTGGTTGTATTGCACACCGCCCACCAAATCACTCACAACATAACTGCTGGAATATTTTGTACCTAGATACATCTTGATCGCACCATTTGCCGCCTCTGTTGTATGGGTGTAACCCAAAGTTGCTGTTGCGGCTGGGGTTTTGTCCAGACTCTTTCCGGTAAAACTAACATTCTCAAACAGGCCTGCCTTAAATTGTCCATACTTGGAATGAAGCAAGGACAATGACGCACTGATCTGATCCGCATCAGAAATTTTATATTTCAAGGAGTTTTCCCAGCCGGAAATAGTAGCTGCAACGGCGCGGGTATAGATCACAAAATTGCCTTGGACATTAGTCAAACCACTGATCTGATCTTTGGCATAGTCATAATAAAACAGGTTCGAATTGAATTGAAAGTTATTGCTCAAACGGCCTTTATAGCCTATCTCATACGCAGTCAGTTCCTCGGAAACGTATGGCCCAACCCCGTGGGTTGCTGGGTCGAAGTCATTAAAACCTCCTGGCTTATAACCGGTCGCAACGGCGGCATACAGCAATTCACGAGGATTGAACTGATAATTCAGACCCAGTCTATAGGTAAGCTTGGTCGCACTTTCAGATCCATTGTTTGGGCCGCCGATACAATCGGCAAACGGATTTGCACAACCAGATGTAGGACCGGCAGAAAAAGTGCCTACCCTAGTTAACGAATCATTGGATTCCCGCAGGCCGGCTACAACAGAAAACTTGTCCGTAAAATTGTAGGTGCCCTGACCGAAAATGCCGCTGGACTTGTGCGTCGTTGTATTAAGAGGATCGATTCCATTGGTGCTGTTGGCAAAAGTCGGGTTGCTCACAACCGCATTCAGATTATGGTCACTCTCATTGATTTTTTCATTGTGATAATTTGCCCCAACCACCCACTGGAATGCCGATTTGTTGGCATTCGTAAAGCGCATCTCGACAGTGCTTTCATCGAAATCGCCTCGATAATTCCGCCAGGCGTACTGTGGTTCACCTGATGACCGATCGGCATTGGTCGACGGATCAAATGTAGCTGAAGTTAATTCGCGAGCGTGAAATTTACTGTTCGATGCAATCACCGTCATTTTCAACTGGCCAAGTAAGGTGTTGAATTCGCCGTTATAACTATTGAATTTGTCGTTGACATCCCCGCCAAACGGATTGCCGTAAACCTGCTTTTGCTGCGATGGGGAGCCGTTGGCAATCTGACCGTAACTTGGCACCGTACCGTAGCCGACACCGCTTTGATTTCCGAAAGTCGTTGCCAACAGCAGCGTCGTGCCGTTAGAAAAGGTATAGAGAGCACTTAGACGGCCCGCTCTATCGTGCTGATCATTTCGTGCCGGGCCGCCCGGATTAGCGCCCAAACTTGGTTGCAAATAACCGTCCCGGTCGTCAGCGTTCACAGCGATCCGTACCGCCAGTTCATTTGAAATTGGCACGTTAACCATCGCATCCGAACGTTTTGTATTATAGTTACCAAATTCTGTATTGACCGAAGCTGCGAAGTCCTTGGCCGGTTTGTTGGTAATAACATTGATCGCACCACCGGTGGTGCTGGTTCCATACAAAGTACCCTGCGGACCACTCAAAACTTCAAGTCGTTCGATATCGAAGAAACTCAGGCCCTGCGCTAGTGGGCGTCCAATTGGAACACCATCCACATTGAATCCTATTCCTTGCGTTCCTTTTGAAGTTTGATCGGTGGTGGTCACGCCACGGATAGCGATATTCACGCCAAAAGGATCTCGTCCCATCACTACATTGGGAACCAAATCACCAATCTCCGAAACATTGGTTATCCCACTGGAGCGCAGATCATCGCCAGTAACCGCCGTAATCGCCAACGGTGTTTTTGAAAGGGGTTCTCCGAATTTACGGGCTGTGACGAACACCTCCTGAATCCCGGAGTTCGTCTGACTGGCTGATTTGACCTGCACATCAGTGGCTTGAGCTGCGACAGCTTTGGTATCTGCCGATTCAACATCGGCGTAGGCGTAAGGAGCGCAAATCTGCAACATACCGATAGCCAGAGCCACCGGTTTCATACGAAATGCCGGACCTCGACTTTGGTTAATCATTTTCATAATTTTCTCCATTTTAGTTTTTTAAGTTAAAGACGTCATACTTCGGCAATTTCCACCCAACGTCCGATTACTGAAGGTCTGGTATTACCCAACTACTTAGGTTGACGCCTTGGTAAATTGCACCTGAGTTCCTAAACTCGGTATATAGATTATCTGACACCCGCGCAAAAACTGATTCCGCAAAAAAACTTCCAGCCCATCTAATTTGGTTATTACCAATCGGAATTTATCGATTTTGTAATACATCAAAAATGCAAATTAACGCAGATGTTTTTTTGTAGGTGACAGGAGTGAAATAAAAGAAAAAGAAGGGTGACGCGTGGTATTTCAAAGTGCAAATAATATGTGATTGCAGATATGTGGAACTCAACTCCTCAATGTGTTGTTTTCAAGTTCAGCCGAGACTTTTCTGATTGCCTCCATCAGAACCACGGCGCCGGGCGAAGCGTAAGAGCCAACTCGACTCATTAGCCCAATTGATCGTGTAGTATTGTCCAACTCAATATTCAGAACCGTCAATTGTCCGGCTTCGCGCTCGTAGTAAAGCTGTTGCGGAGAAATGGCAGTGATCATATCGCTGTTGAGCAGCAGTCCACGCAGAAGCGCCAAATCACTGGTTTCAACGGTTGCCATGGGTGGCTCAAGTCGCTGTGAGCAAAACGATTGATCGAACAGCGTGCGTGCCGGCGTGCCTTTACGTGCCAACACCCAGGATAGACTCAACAGCTCTTCCAGTTTAATCTTCTTTTTTTTCGTCAGCGGATGACCGCATCGAACTACCGGAGCAAGGGTATCGCTGAGCAGCGGTTCACAGATCATGTCACCGGTACTTGCATCATGACGCAAGGCACCGATGATGAAATCAATATCAGCAGAACGGAGTACAACTTCAAGCTGCTCATAAGGCCCTTCCACGGTGGAGATGCGCAGCAGCGGATGATTTTTCACAACTTCGGCGATGGCGCGTGGCAGTATCACCGAACGCGACAGCGGCAAGGCACCAACCGTAATCGTTCCCTGCAACGTGCCACGCAGTGCTGAAATATCGTCATCGACGTGCCGCATCTCCGTTAGTGCCCGTTTGGCATGAAACGCTAGCACGCTGCCTGCATCGGTCGGTATCATGCCCTTCGTCGTGCGTTGAAAAAGCTGAATTTGCAAACTTGACTCGAGCTGGCTGATTGAAGAACTGACCGCCGGCTGGGTAATATTGAGAACGCGCGCCACAGTCGGCATGTGATGCAACTCGGCCAACGTGACATAGCAAATCAGGCGATGCTCGTTAAACTGCATAGAAAAAATTGGCGCGTTAGCAGAGCCACCATTTTCTTTAAGGGTCGGCAGCATTTTCTCTCTTGCATTTTTGAGCTCGACGGCCGCGCGTTTGGCGCGGAATAAAAGCGTGTTGCCGAACACGGTGGGCAACATGCCGTTTGCCTTGCGCTCGAACAGCGGTACGCCAAGTTCAGATTCGAGCGACTTAATCGATCTTGTGATGGCGGACTGAGCCCGATACAGCGATTCAGCGGCCTTCGTAATGCCCCCCTTTTCAACGACAGCCAGAAAAGCGCGGATATGTCTGAAATTCAACGGGGGTTTCATGGTTCGATCATTCCTGGAAGTGGGTGTTTAGCATTGCCAGCACCTAGCCGGCGCTGTGCGCCTGATACGGCCTGCCTGCATCGGTAACATTAATAAGACTGATAGCGCAAATGTGCATCTCCATCACGCATTTGACCTCGCATTTAATCCTTTAGGCACTGTACTTTGTTTACCTGGCATGACTCAAGCCAATAAGCAAAATAGAACGCCCATTAGTGAATAAAGCAACACCGACGAGATGGACTTGCGCAATACTGAAGCCAATTCACAACAGGGGACATCTACAGCATGAACAGCTTTTCCATTTCAGATCAAACCACCATTCC
This sequence comes from Undibacterium sp. RTI2.2, assembly GCF_035018705.1. Lineage (NCBI taxonomy): Bacteria > Pseudomonadati > Pseudomonadota > Betaproteobacteria > Burkholderiales > Oxalobacteraceae > Undibacterium > Undibacterium sp. RTI2.2. The sequence continues at coordinate 29,471 of NZ_JASJXN010000039.1, forward strand.
GTGCCTCTTTATGAGGGGAGGGACATCGCGCGGACCGTTCTTTCTGGAATCAGACCTGCCTGCAGATATCGCTTCCCGCAACCGCATCCTGCTGTCAGTCATGGGCTCCCCCGACAAGCGCCAGATTGACGGTCTGGGTGGCGCCCATCCGCTAACCAGCAAGATAGGCATTGTCAGCAATAGCACACGCAGCGGTGTGGATCTTGAATTTCTGTTCGTTCAACTGCAACCCGGCAACGACAGCGTGGATACGACGCCCAATTGCGGCAACATGTTGGCTGCCGTTGTACCATTCGCCATTGAGAAAGGTCTCATTACAATCGAGTCAGATCTGACCACCGTGCGTGTATTGACGCGTAATACTGACATGCTGTGTGACATCACAGTGGTCACCGCCGGAGGTTATATTCACTACGCAGGTGAGACCCGAATCGACGGTGTTCCTGGCACTTCCGCGCCGATCACCATTAATTTTCTCGATACGGCCGGATCAGTCTGCAGCGATCTGCTGCCTACCGGGCATGTCAAAGACACCCTGACGATAACAATCGCTGACAACGTGCCGTTTCATATCGAAGTAACCTGTATCGACAATGGCATGCCCATGGTCCTAATGCGCGCTGCAGATCTGGGGAGGACTGGAAGCGAAACAGTCGACGAAATGAACAACGACAGCGAACTCAAAGATTGCATTGAAGCTATCCGGTTGCGTGCTGGACTTGCCATGGGACTGGGTGATGTTAGTCAGAAAAACTATCCGAAGATGTGTCTGGTCGCCAGGCCGCGCGAGGGTGGAAGCGTTCTAACACGCTGCTATATTCCGCATGTCTGTCATGACTCGATCGGTGTATTGGCTGCAGTGACGGTGGCAACTGCATGTGTGCTTGAAGATTCGATTACAGAAGGGCTGGCCGTGGTACCAGAAGGTCAGGTAAAACTGATTTCTGTCGAGCATCCAAGTGGTGAATTCAGTGTGGAACTCGAACTTGATCAGGACAACGCCCAACAGGTTAACCGTGCGGCGCTGCTGCGTACAGCACGTCTCATCATGCGCGGCGCAGTCAACGTGCCGCATTCAGTTTGGAAAGGATTGGACAATGACAAATAAAACTACCAACAAGCCGCGTGTTATTGATTGTCACGGCCATTATACGACAGCACCAAAGGCTCTTGAAGACTGGCGTACTCAACAAATAGCCGCACTGAAATCACCCGAGTCAGCACCACGGGTCGCGGACCTGCACATCAGTGATGACGAATTGCGTGACTCAATTGAATCCAACCAGCTCAGGCTGATGAAACAACGCGGCATTGATCTGACGATTTTCTCGCCACGCGCTAGCTTCATGGCACACCATATTGGTGACTTCAACACCAGCGCCACCTGGGCTGCGATTTGCAATGAACTTTGCTACCGCGTTGCACAACTGTTTCCAGATAATTTTGTCCCTGTTGCCATGCTGCCGCAATCACCGGGTGTAGATCCGCGCACCTGCGTTGCGGAACTGGAAAAATGCGTTAATGAATATGGCAACGTCGGTATCAATCTCAATCCCGATCCATCCGGCGGCCATTGGACATCACCGCCATTGTCTGACCGTCACTGGTATCCTATTTATGAAAAAATGGTTGAATACGGCATTCCAGCCATGATTCACGTCAGCACCAGTTGCAACAGCTGCTTCCATACTACCGGCGCACATTATCTGAACGCTGATACCACCGCTTTCATGCAGTGTCTGAACTCAGATCTGTTCAAGGACTTCCCAACTTTAAAGTTCATTATTCCTCATGGAGGAGGGGCAGTGCCGTATCACTGGGGCCGCTTTCGCGGCCTGGCTCAGGAAATGAAAAAACCGCTTCTGGATGAGCATCTGTTGAACAATATTTTCTTCGACACCTGTGTATACCACCAGCCCGGCATCGACCTGTTGACCACGGTCATTCCATTGAAAAATATTTTATTTGCATCGGAAATGATCGGCGCCGTGCGCGGAATCGATCCGGAAACGGGACATTATTTCGACGATACACGCCGTTATATTGAAGCCTCCGATCAACTTAGTGCAGACCAGCGGTATCAGATCTATCAGGGCAATGCACGTAAGGTATTTCCCCGCCTCGATGCACTGCTGACCGCTCGTGACGCAACATAACAGGAGACAGCATGTCATTAAATAATTTAGGAATAGTAAAAACCATGATCAAACGCGCCGACCCGGCCGTCGTTGAAAAACTAAGCCAGTTTGGTGTTGCAACCATCCACGAAGCAATGGGCAGAGTCGGCCTGCTACACCCGTACATACGCCCCGTCTACCCAGGCGCCAAGATGTGCGGAACGGCCGTCACAGTGCTGCTTCAACCAGGCGATAACTGGATGATGCACGTCGCTGCGGAACAGATTAAGCTGGGCGATGTTGTCATCGCTGCTGTGACGAGTGAATGTACAGACGGTTTTTTCGGCGACTTACTGGCCACATCATTCCGCGCGCGCGGTGCCGTAGGACTGGTAATAGACGCAGGAGTGCGCGACGTGCATGATCTGGCTGAAATGAAATTTCCGGTTTTTTCCAAGACAATCAGTGCCAAGGGGACCATCAAAGCTACCCTGGGTTCAGTCAACATTCCGGTTATCTGTGCTGGTGCAATGGTCAATCCTGGCGACGTTGTCATCGCCGATATTGATGGTGTGGTGATCGTTCCGGCGCATATTGCCGCGCAGGTGGCCGACACTGCTGCTGCAAGAGAGGCCAATGAAACAGTAAAGCGGGATAAGCTGGCTGCCGGCATTCTGGGACTGGACATGTATGCGATGCGGGAAGGTCTAGCCAAAGCAGGATTGCGGTACATCGACTGAAGTAATATTCAATCACACAAAAAAACTACACAAATATTGAGACAAACATGAATCAGGTAGCAACTCTGGATGTAAGGCAATTCATCAATCAACGCACGATGTCGTCATTTCAATGGCTGTTGGTGGGCCTGTGCTTTCTGATTGTCGCAGTGGATGGAATGGATGTGGCCATTATGGGCTTCGCCGCCCCTTCGATACTGGCCGACTGGCATATTTCACGCAGCGCGTTCGGACTGGTCATGGGCGCAGCCCCGGTGGGCCTGGCACTGGGAGCACTGATCGCAGGATCATCGTCTGACTGGCTCGGTCGCCGCAAGGTCTTGATTGGATCTGTTTTTGGATTCGGCGTATTTACCGTGTTTGCCGCTTTCAGCAACAACCCCACAGAGATGGCTGTGCTGCGCTTCCTGACAGGATTCGGTCTTGGCGCTGCAATGCCGAATGCATCGACGCTGATGTCCGAATATGTGCCGGAACGCTCACGTGGCGTGCTGCTGACTACCATGTTTACCGGCTTTAATTTGGGGTCAGCCAGTATCGGTTTTGTCGCTGCTTACATGCTGCCTGTATTCGGCTGGAAAACATTATTGCTATTTGGCGGTTGCGTCCCCTTGGCACTTGTTCCTGTGCTTTACCTGTACTTGCCGGAATCGGCGCGTTTCATGGTTGTGCGGGGATTTCCCGTAAAACAGATACGCAGCAATCTGAGCCGCGTTTGCCGAATCAATCTGGACACCGTCACTAGTTTCGTCTCACCTGAAGCAACCGCAGCTGTCAAACAGCCGATATCCGTTCTGTTTTCCGGTTCCTATACGCTGCGCACCATCACGCTGTGGATTACCTATTTTATGGGCCTGATGGTGATCTATCTGGCAACCAGCTGGATGCCGACTATGATGAATGACGCCGGCATGTCGCTGGCGCACGCGGCCAATCTAACGGCCATGTTTCAGCTCGGTGGCACCATAGGCGCTATCTTGATCGGCATGTTGATGGATCGCTACAATCCGAACCGGATCATTGCACTTTCCTACGTGGTTGGAAGTGTGCTGTTGATTCTGCTGGGCCTGTCAGGGTTGCAGTCTGGTTTAGTTGTAATTCTGGTGGCTGCAGTTGGATTTTTTCTGTCCGGTGCGCAAACTGGTTTAAATGCCTTTGCACCAGGCTGCTATCCGACAGTTGCTCGGGCGACAGGTGTAAGCTGGATGCTGGGGATAGGCCGGATGGGTAGTATTCTCGGTTCTTCAATCGGCGGTTATTTGCTGGGAATGGGCTGGGGATTTGAAACTATTATCAGTATTCTGGCGATCCCCGCGCTGATCGCCGCACTGGCTATTTTCATCAACCGAATTTCATTTACTCAAACTCAGACAGATTAAGGCAGGAACTGATATGGCACGCATTATTGGCGGCATCGCATGCTCACATACCCCGACTATCGGTTTTGCAGTCGATCGCGACAAGCAGACCGATCCGGTCTGGAAACCGATATTCGACAATTTTCAGCCTGTACGCGACTGGATAGAACAAAAAAAGCCGGATGTACTATTCATGATTTTTAATGATCACGTCACCTCTTTTTTCTTTGATCATTATTCAGCGTTCAATCTCGGCATAGACAATCAATACCGGGTGGCAGACGAAGGGGGTGGAGTGCGTGATATTCCCCCAGTAGCAGGACATGCCGCCTTGTCTCAGCACATAGGTGCATCGTTAATGGCCGATGAATTTGATATGTCTTTTTTTCAGGACAAGGCTCTTGATCACGGCTGCTTTTCGCCGTTATCAATTTTGTGCCCGCACGATCCAGACTGGAATATTCAGATCGTCCCTCTCGCCGTCGGCGTTCTGCAGTTTCCGATTCCAACTGCAAAGCGTTGCTACAAATTGGGGCAGGCTCTGCGCAACGCCATTGAAAGCTATCCCGAAGATATTTCCGTGGCGATCGTTGCAACGGGAGGTCTGTCGCATCAGGTGCATGGCGCGCGTGCCGGCTTTAATAATACTGAGTGGGACAGACAATTTCTGGAGATTTTCGAAAAAGACCCTGTCGCGCTGACCAATATGCGACTGGCAGAGTACGTTGAACTAGGCGGTATGGAGGGTGCCGAAATCATCATGTGGTTAATCATGCGGGGCGCATTGTCATCGTCGGTCAAAAAAATTCATCAATCCTATTACCTGCCTTCTATGACCGGTATTGCAACGGCCATTTATGAAAATCAAGATTGTGATCTTTCGGAAGATAAACGTGAAGAACGTTTAGAGAAGCATCGTCAACACATACGATCAGAATTGGTGGGTATAGATGCAATCCCCGGGACCCATCCATTTACTCTTGCCACTAGCGTCAACGCCTATCGCATCAATAAATTTCTGCATGAACTCATTAAACCGGATAGCAGAAAGCGGTTTCTTGACGATCAAGAAATTTGCTTTAAAGGAGCAGAGTTATCCGAACAAGAGTCTGATTTAATCCGTCGACGCGATTGGGACGGGTTGATTTGTTACGGCGTTATTTTTTTTATGCTTGAAAAATTAGGTGCCGTCATCGGAGTGTCGAACCTGCATATTTATGCCGCTATGCGAAGGCAAACTTTAGAGGATTTTCAAAAGACCCGCAATGCTCCGGGGGCACTCTATTCGGTTGCCGGAAAGGGCGAGTTGAGTTGGAATAATGCAAAGCAAATTATTTCATAAATATCTGTAATAGATAACCCATTGATCTTAATTAAAATGTAGATAAAAATAGAAGAAAGTGAGTTTGAACATGTCCTTGAATGACCATGGAGCTATCTCTGGGTCTGTAATCAGTAGTAAGGAGGCTTCTATTTTTCGCGTGACAGCATTAATAATGTCTTTGTTGTTTACATTTGAATTTTGTACTGTTTTAGTGGATACATTAATGCCAAAACTTAAGGCCCAATTCGCTTTGTCTTACACAGACGTTATGCTGATACGATTTTTTTTTGCGCATACTTTATTTTTCATTGTCTGCTTCCCGCACAATTAGTCGTATAGGTTACCTTCAAAGCATCACACTTGGTCTTTCGATATTAGATGGTTTAAAAGCGAAAACCCATTTCCGTTTTTTGCCGTAACGCACGCATTTTGATCTCTATAAAATCGGTGAAGATCGCAATGGATTGCTTAAAGAAATTAGTTGGGAAATGTATGCGTTGGCAAGACCAAAATCGACTATTCGTACGCCAGGTAAAGCGCCATAAATTATCATTTTCGATACCGCGCCTAACGGAAATTTCGGTTAAATATGGGTCATATTTTATCCATATTTTGTGAAAGAACATCATATGAAATCCTTGAAATCTATTTTAGCCTTTACTATTTTTACTTTTTATTCTTTAGTAAGTTTGGCCGATGTTCACACTACAAAGTATCTTATTTTTGTTGAGAACGGCAAACAAGCCGGTGAGCAAATTGTGCAACGCGATGACAATGGTTTAATAAAAGTCCGCTTCATTTTTAAAGACAATGGACGTGGACCGGAACTGAATGAAGAATTTCGTCTGGCTGATGACGGTACGATGAGTGATTATTCCGTAAAAGGTAATTCTACTTACGGTGCCGTGGTGAATGAGAGTTATAGTTGGAAAGGCAATCAAGCTTCATGGACATCGACATCCGAAACGGGGACAAAAATTGTTGATGGAGCGGCACTGTATGTGCCGCTAAATAGCTCATTTGAAGTTGCCTCGATCGCGATTTCTGCCTTGTCGGCACGAGCTGACAAGACATTGCCATTGCTTCCGACTGGCACCTTGGCACAAGCGAAAGTTGGGCAGCTGGAAGTGGTCAAGGGACAGCAAAAACAGATGGTGCAGCTACTTTCGCAAACGGGTATTGGCTTATCACCTAATTTCATGTGGGCAACTATAGGAGAAAAGCCACGTCTATTTGCGCTGATCGTTCCAGGATATATGAGGGCAATTGAAGAAGGCTGGGAAGCCAATGGTGATGCCATGCTTGCCGTTCAAAAAGCGGCAGAAAATCAGGTGTTGAACGATTGGGCGCGGCAATTGCAACATCCGTTAAATGGTTTAACGGTAGTGCGTAATGCTCGTATTTTTGATAGCGAAAAGGCGAAAGTTGGAGCTCCGTCAGATGTCTACGTTTTACGTGGGCGCATTACTGCTATCTTGCCTGCAGGATCGCCTACGCGCGGTGCTAATGCAGAAATTGATGCCGCCGGGCGAATTTTAATTCCTGGGTTATTTGATATGCACGGCCATGTAGGGCGCTGGGAAGGCGGTCTCAATATCGCCGCTGGAGTCACCAGTGTGCGTGACATGGGGAACGACAACACGCAAATGCAACTCATGCTAGACGAAGTTGCTAACGGCGTGTTGCTAGGACCACAGGTTGTACCTACGGGGTTTCTTGAGGGCGATAGTCCATTTTCTGCGAACCTTGGTTTTGTCATTAAAACTCTTGACGAAGCAAAAAATGCGATTGATTGGTATGCGCAGCATGGTTATCCGCAACTTAAAATTTACAATTCCTTTCCAAAAGATATCCTTAAAGACACTGTGACGTATGCGCATTTGCGTGGCATGCGCGTCTCTGGTCACATACCTGTAGGTTTGCGCGCTTTCGAAGCATTGGATGCGGGTTACGATGAGATTCAGCACATTAATCAACTCATGCTCAATTTTTTAGCGACGCCGAAAACAGATACTCGTACTTTGGATCGGTTTATTTTGCCTGCAGAAAAAACAGCCACGCTAGATTTCGACTCTAAGCAGGTAAAAGATTTCATTGCAAGATTAAAGGCAAAGCAAATTTCGATTGATTCAACCTTGGCAACCTTCTCATTTCTGAGACAGCGTGACGGAAGTGTGAATGAATCCTTTGCGACTATTGCAGATCATATGCCGCCCGATGTAAAACGAGGTTTTTCTGTAGGGACGATGAAGATCGATGACGAAATTACTCACCGGCGCTATGAAAAATCGTATGCAAAGATGATCGCCTTCGTCGGCCTTTTGTATAAAGCCGGTGTTCCCCTGGTGGCAGGCACAGACGAGTTGGCAGGATTTACTTTACATTCAGAACTTGTCCTCCTCGTCAAAGCCGGGTTGACTCCTGCTCAGGCTCTACAGGTCGCAACGCGTAACGGAGCAATTTATACGCGCACCCAAAATGATCGCGGCTCTATTAGCGTAGGTAAACTTGCTGACTTGGTTCTGGTCGATGGTGATCCGACGAAGAATATTGAAGATATTCGAAAAGTCTCGGCAGTGATCACTCGTGGATTTTTGGTGTACCCACATGAAGTCCATAAAACTTTAGGAATTAAACCATTTGTCACCGGAGTGCCCGAATTAAAAGCGCTTAACCATGATCCGCATCAAGCATATCCATAGGTACTCCAAGTGAATGTATTACGGTTGCGTATTAGGATGTATCACCGCACGTCAACAACTGGCCGCTAACGGACATTGCGCTGGCTAGCGAAATGCCCTCACTACAATTTGAAAAGAAAAAGAGATACGATGAAACAACCTCTCATGATCATGCAGCGCTATGACGTAAAGACAATCTGGTTGCACTGGCTGACAGCAGGGCTCGTTATTGCACTGTGGTGTCTGGGACAAACGATAGACTGGTTCCCACGTGGCGCTGCAGCTGTGTTTGCACGTAGCGCACACATTAGCATCGGCGCTTTTCTGGGCGCTCTGATTCTATACCGTATCTGGTGGCGAATAACTGCCGGTGAGCACTTGCCGGCAGCTGGAACTGGTGGACTGAAAGTATTGGCTAAGGCGATGCATATGGCCCTGTATGTTTGCCTGCTAGCGACAGTGATTTTGGGTGTGGCCAATACTTGGGTTCGCGGCGACAATCTTTTCTACCTTTATAAAGTTCCGAGTTTTGATGCCAACAATAAGATCCTGCGAACGACAGTCGAGGATTACCATGCATACGCCGCCAATCTGTTATTGATTCTGGCAGGGCTACACGCAGCTGCTGGTCTGGCGCATCACTACATCTTTAAAGTTGACGTCTTAGGTCGTATGATCCCTAAGCTGGGGCGGCGTTGAGGCGGCATCCTGCAGCGGTTTTGTGTTTCGCCAATTTCACCTATAACGCTAATGTAAACAATCATTGCAAAACTGTCACTGACCGTTAACGCCCCACTGCGGCATCTGAATCGAATCCTGCAACTCCGCGGCACTGCGTTTGTGATCACTCAACGAATATATGGTTGAGCACATAGTCGTTGTGCATTGCATTATTTTCCCTTTGCAACAAGATGGAAAATATTAACGTTCAACTGTGCCACATTTACGCGCTTTTACTCAGCCAGCAATAGAAAATGTATAAAAAGGTAACTTATTGCCAAATGATTACATTTCAATAGTAGACTACTCGACATGTAAAATAAACCGAGACATGTTCCATTCCTATGCCCAATTATTTACACCTCCAATCTGCCGACCTGAATTACGACCCAAACACCTTATTGAACGTCCTCAAAGAGCATCTCGGTCTCAAAAATGATAGTGCGCTATCTCGGGCGTTGGAAGTCCCGCCACCGGTCATTAGCAACATTCGTTATGGCAGGCTCCCTGTCGGCGCCACGCTACTAATCAACATGCACGAAGTGACCGGGATTCACATTAAGCAATTACGCGCGCTCATGGGCGATCTACGCCCGACTTTTCACGATTTCGAGCCAGTCAGCACAAAGACGACTCCGAAAAAATCCCGCCCTGAAAAGGAAAAACGAACGAGAGCTACTTCTAGCGCTTTATGACTCGATGAATGCGGAAGGACAAGAAAAGCTATTACAGCTGTCGCAACGCCTGGTGAAATTAAACGACCTGAGGCAAGCTCTGGTAATGGAACTACTACGCCATTGTTGTATTGTTTGTCCTGGTGACGAAATGGATTAGTTCTGACTGAGACATGGATCGCCGCACAGACGGAATGTTGTCGGCGCAGTTTTTCTGCTGCGCGGGTCATGTAGCTGGCAGCGGCTTCATTGAGTTCGTCGATGGTGAGGACTAATTGTCCAAAGGAGCGCGAAGAGACGATTTGCTTCTTTGGCGAGATGACATCCTCCATGTCCAGACAGGATATGCCGCGCAACTCATTTCCAGTGCGCTCCATCACGACGCCGAAATGCGCTCTCAGAAGTGCTGTCGGCGCATCTCTGAGCGCCTTAACGGTCTCTATACCCATCTCTCTTAAACGCGTGCCGATGCGCCCTCCTACGCCCCACACTTCACCCACATCGATACTGGCGAATAATTTATCTAGGTCAGGCTCTGGTATGGCATTGAAGTCGCAGACACTATTAAACTCCGGCCACTTCTTAGCCACATGGTTGGCCAGCTTGGCGAGTGTTTTGGATGAAGCGACGCCGACGCATACGGGTAAGCCTGTCCATTGCAAGATACGGTGGCGGATATGCTGCCCCATTGCCGTTGGCGACTCCCACAGTCCTTGCAAGCCATTAAGACGTAGAAAGGATTCATCGATCGAATACACTTCAGTCTCCGGGCTATAGTCACGCAGAATTGTGGCGACACGGTTCGACATGTCACCATAGAGCGTGTAGTTGGAGGATAAGGCGATGATGCCATGTTGCTTCGCTAGGTCTTTCATCATGAACCATGGCATCCCCATCTTGACGCCCAAGGCTTTGACTTCATTGGAGCGTGCGACGGCACAGCCATCATTATTGGATAGCACCACCACTGGCTTATCGGCGAGCCGCGGATTAAATACACGTTCGCATGAGACATAAAAATTATTGCAGTCCACTAGCGCAAAGATTTGCTTACTCGCGCTGAGGTGATCGGTCGCTTGTGGTAAGTGTTGTGAATGTTGCGATTGGGAGAATTGCGGTGATTGCGTCATAGCGTCAGACTTTGAAGCGACGCAGGACACCTACGACGACACCCCAGATTTGCAATTCGTCGGTATCTTTGAAACGGATTGGTTGATACGCGGGGTTCTCCGCCCGCAGTTCAATGATGCCACGCCATTTAAAAAGCTTTTTGACAGTGTAGTCATTGTTGATGACGGCAATCACGATATGCTGATGCCGTGGTTCAACCGCCCGATCGACAACAAGCTTGTCACCATCAAAAATGCCCGCACCTGTCATGGAGTCCCCCTGGACGGTAAAGACAAAGGTAGAGGCTTTATGCCGGATCATGTAGCTGTTGAGGTCCAGGCTTTCTTCTACATAGTCGTCTGCCGGTGACGGAAAGCCAGCCGGCACCTTTTGTAAAAACAAGGGTATGCCTGCTAACGCCGGCACCGTTGCGACTGACTGAGCAACTTGATCCAGTGTGGGCGGCAATGTTGATGGGAGTGGCTCTGGTGAGCGTGGAAATGGAATCACGGAGTTCATCTTACGGGTATGCTGCCTGTGTTCGTGCGCACAATCGGTCTTGCCGCGGGTTAATTTAATACTGATTGAATATACAGTATAATTCAGCAAAATGGCAGTGCAAGACTTTTTAAGAAAGGATCAATCTGATGTGTGGACGTTTTGCTTTGGCGCACCCTAAGCCAGTTCTTCAAGACTGGATGCATATCACGACAATGCCTGACTTCTTGGCGCGCTATAACATTGCGCCATCGACCAAGATAATGACGGTGCGCGATACCAAGGAGGGGCGCATTGGCACATTGATGCGCTGGGGCTTGGTGCCGCCTTGGGCTGCCGACGCCAGCAAACTCCCGATGCTCAATAATGCGCGTGGCGAGACCATTACGGAAAAGCCTATGTTTAAACAGGCCGTTCACCGGCGACGTTGCATCATTCCTATTTCCGGTTTTTATGAATGGCAAGCGTTGCCAGGGCAAAAGACGAAGCAACCTTTTTATATTTTATTTAAAGACAAGTCGCCGATGGCGTTAGCGGGTATCTGGGAAACCAGTAAATTACTGGATGGAGAAAGCGGCCAGTTTTTAGACACCTGTACTATTGTGACGATTGGCTCCAATGCGCTGGTAGCGCCGATTCATGATCGGATGCCGGTTATTTTAGCTGAGCAGGATTGGGATTTGTGGCTGATGCCGGAGCCGCTGGAAACATCATCGCTGATGCCTCTGATCAAACCTTATGAGGCGCATCTCATGCAGGCATGGTGCGTGTCGACTGAAGTCAATCGTATGGCGAACGATTCGGCGGCATTAATTGCGCCAGTCCTGATTTAAGAACCGTTCTTCTTTTTTATTCTATCAATTCAGGTGGATCTCACTGCAAAAATGCTTCCTGACCTCGCTTCACATATTTATCTCCTCCATTCATATTTAAAAAAATTCTTGCTGTTGTCGTTTCTTCGTTTGTCGTTACTTCTGCTTTTGCGGCGCAAGATTTTGCGGAGTGTCACCAGTTTTTTGCCAATGGCCAAATCCCTGTCATGCAGCATGAGAAGGAATTTCGCACGCGCGCTTTGTGCTTTTCTACCTTTGCAGTACTTCACTCTGGGATCAGCCGGACGCCAGTCTATGTCGCTGAGAAGCTGAGTCGTCAATCATTGAGCGATGCGAGGGACAATCAAAGGACGAACAAATTTTATACGGAAGCGAGATTGCCTCGGTCCGAGCGGGCTGATATGGAGGATTATAAAGGATCAGGTTTTGATCGAGGTCATATGGCACCTGCGGGCGACATGGAAACTGCAGAAGCGATGGCGCAAAGTTTTTCTTTGGCGAATATGGTGCCACAAGCGCCGGTCAATAATCGGAAAGCATGGGCTGGCATAGAAAAGGCGACGCGTAAATATGTGATGCGTGCCAGCGGTGATGTATTTGTTGTGACAGGCCCGATCTTTAACGCACGGCCTGACACCATCGGAGCAAATAAGGTGTGGATTCCGAATTATCTTTTTAAGCTAGTCTATGACCCTGCAACTGGACGGGCAGGGGCACATTGGCTTGCGAATACGGATGAAGCGAGGCCAGGCAAACCGATTAGTTATGCTGAGCTGGTAGAACGTACTGGAATTGATTTCATTAATGGGCTGCGGTGATAAGTACGTGCGTTTAGCCGGCACGAAAACTTTGACTCGTATTACGTTGTCACAAAAATTTTAACGTTATTTGCAACTGGCGATTTGTAAGTTAAGGGTGATAGCGATGGGATTCTAAGTGGACACACTTCTTTGATGCTGTTGCCTAGAACTCCGCGGATCAAAATATTAAGTAATCTCATCTTTGCACTCCGATGAGTTGTTGGCGCGCACTCAATATTGACCAGATAAACGCAGTTATACGCACTGAATATTGACCAGGTAAATTAACCTATCC
>NZ_JASJXN010000040.1:0-40219 GCF_035018705.1 Undibacterium sp. RTI2.2
TAGCCGCAAGGGCTTCTGTGAATCTCTCTGGAAACGCCCCGCGCTGACAACTGGAAAATTTACGACGCTGTTTGACACTGGCATTTCAGGCTCAAGCGCCATGCCACATTTTGGGCACGCACCGGGGTGATCTTGCTGCACCTCTGGATGCATTGGGCAAGTGTAGATTGTTCCTGCAACGACAGGCTCGGTCACGACAGGTACCATTTCAACTTGATCATCAAGATGAAATGGATATTTAGCGGGATCCGCTGCAAATTTGCTTTTACAGCTAGCACGACAAAAATACACAGAATGACCTTCGTGCTGCACAACATTGGGTGACTGTGGCGTCACTTTCATGCCACATACGGGGACTTTGAGTGATTGTAAGCTTGGCAGGACCGTTGCGGCCTCACTGCTAGGATTGCGATCAGAGTGCAGAATATTCTTCGATGGCGCAACGTTCATAGGAAGCCTCATTGGTAAATATTAGTAAATATTAATAAGAGCCAAGAGTATTCTCATACTGACAAAGTCGGTAAAAAACTTCCTGTTTATTTGCGCTGAATCAAATCCAATGAATGCTAACCAAACAGCGGAAACGTGCGGGGCAAACAACTGTCTCTCCAGCTAAAAATAGCATCATTTACGTCCATTACAACCCAATATATGTTTTAACAAAGCGCGTTGGCGTACAGACAGTACGATGATTAAGGCACAAGTTACAAAACTAAAGTGCCTTCAGTTTTACGGATCAGGTAAAAAAACTAAAAGAAAAATTTCATATTGATAGAGTCAGATTGTCATCAGGATTGCGTAAGCGCAATAAAATTTAGAACAAGTTACCTTGCAAAATTGAGTATTGGGACGGGAGTACTCAGTGTTCATTTGATGTAAATCAAGAGTCATTGCAATAGCCGCAGATCTCTATATTTGCGGCTGGACTTGTAGTGAGTTGGGCAATACGATGACTCTACTGACAATATAAATATCATTAGATAACGAATAGTCCGGAATCTAAAATACCAGGAGAAAGAGATGGATCATGATCCTCATTCGCACCAAAATCGCTTCTCCCACGCAACGTTCAAGTCGGTGTTGATGGTTTTTTACTGTGACTGCATATCTCCTGATTTGGGGGCACAGAGTGCACCTTGATAGCTATCTTCACTACCTTCCATTTTTGCTATTGATCGCTTGCTCAGCAATGCATTTTTTTATGCACAGCGGCGACCACGGACACCATCAACACGCAGGGCAAAAAGATATTTCCGGAGATCAAAAGTGAATCATTCTGAGGCTCCTGCTTACGGACTCTGGTCGCTCGTGATCATCAATTCACTGATGTTCATTGTTTTCGCGTTTAGCTTTTCGAAACCGAAAACATCGCGCGATTGGCGTTCATTCGGCGCATTTTCGGCTTTCTTAATTGCGCTGTTTACCGAGATGTACGGATTTCCATTAACTATTTATTTATTCTCTGGTTGGTTATCACAACGCTTTCCAACCGTTGATTTCTTCTCACACGACGCAGGTCACTTATTCGAAGTTATGTTTGGTTGGCAAGGCAATCCGCATTTTGGTCCGTTTCATATAGTCAGTAATATTTTAATAGGACTAGGTTTCTGGCTACTCGCCTCGGCATGGAGAAAGCTATATGAAGCCCAGAGAAATCATCAGCTTGCAATTACTGGCCCGTATGCGCGAGTGCGTCATCCCCAGTATGACGGCTTCGTTCTGATCATGTTTGGTTTCTTACTGCAATGGCCAACCTTGGTCACATTGATTATGTTTCCAATTCTTGTATTCATGTATGTGCGCCTTGCAAGGCGTGAGGAGCACGAGGCACAACGAGATTTTGGTGACACATACGCTCGGTACCATGCGACGACTCCCGCTTTCTTCCCACATTTCGCAGAACCATCGCATGCCTAAAATTAAACTTCAATCTCTTTTCCGAATGTCTTATCAGCTCTCCCGAGCAGGCTTAACTATCTTCTGGAGTAATAACCATGCGTAAATTTTGGATTTTCCTGCTCATACTTTCCTCACTCAGCCTGTCAGGCTGCGGTTACAACACATTGCAGAGCAACGACGAACAAATCAAGGCTAGTTGGTCAGAAGTTGTGAATCAATATCAACGTCGGGCAGATCTTGTCCCTAATTTGGTCAATACCGTAAAAGGTTTCGCGACTCAGGAGAAAGATGTTCTATTGGGCGTTACCAACGCCAGAGCCAAAATCGGTAGCATGCAAGTAACCCCAGAATTGCTTAATAATCCAGAAGCCTTTGCTAAGTTTCAGGCGGCGCAAGGAGAAATGTCGAGCGCGCTGTCTAAGTTACTTGTAGTTACAGAGAATTATCCACAGCTTAAATCAGATGCAAATTTTCGTGACCTTCAAGCCCAGTTAGAGGGTACAGAAAATCGTATTACCGTTGCACGAAATCGGTATATCAGCGCTGTACAGCAATTCAATGTAACCGTGCGCTCATTTCCTTCTAATTTAACCGCGATGGCATTTGGATTTAAAGAGAAGCCCAACTTCACGGTAGAAAATGAAAAAGAGATTTCACAGCCGCCTAAAGTGGAGTTTGGACCAACGTCACAAAAATCGCCCGACAATACCCAAGGAGCACCAAAGTGATCACCGCAAATTGGGTAAAAGGATACCTTTTTGCCGTTGCACTTGGCTCGTCATTGATTGCCTTTGCACAAGTGCCAGTGCCACCTTTGTCCGGACGAGTGACTGATCAGACGTCAACCCTAAATTCAGAACAAAAATCTACTTTAGAACAAACACTACAAACGTTTGAGGCAAAAAAAGGGAGCCAGATTGCAGTTTTAATCGTGCCTACAGTCAACCCTGAAACAATTGAACAATATGCTTTGCGCGTCGCCGAGTTATGGAAGTTGGGCAGAAATAAAGTGGATGATGGTGCAATTTTAGTTATTGCTAAAAACGACAGGACATTGCGGATTGAAGTGGGGTATGGCCTGGAGGGCGCGCTTAACGATGCGACGAGCAAACGTATCGTCAGTGAAATAATTTCCCCTCGTTTCAAGCAAGGTGATTTCTATGGCGGTATCACAGCTGGGTTAGATCAAATGATGAAAGTAATTGACGGCGAGCCGCTACCGCCATCCACAGGAAAATCAAATGTCGATCTTGGAGATGTTCGGCAATTCGCGCCGGTTATCTTTGTGGTTGCCGTCATGTTAGGTGGGTTGTTGCGTTCGATACTCGGCAGGTTTCCGGGTGCGATTGTAACGGGCGTGGCGGTGGCTGGAGTGGCTTGGTTGTTTGCAGGGGCATTATCCATTGCCTTGAGTGCCGGAGCCATTGCTCTGTTATTTACCTTGATCAGTGGGGGTATGGTCGGGCGTGGCATGGGTGGGCTCGCCGGGGTATATGGTCGGGGTGGCGGCGGTGGCGGGTTTGGGGGTGGCGGAGGTGGTTTTGGTGGTGGCGGCGCATCCGGAAGGTGGTAGTGATGAACATCAAGCGCATAGCCAAACATCTCACTATGACCCACTGGCAAGTCAGCCGAACTTTTACCCGTAGAACCTTGACCATAATTGAACAGTCGATCAAACGTAGCGAAACGGCGCATGTAGGGGAAATTC
Organism: Undibacterium sp. RTI2.2; assembly: GCF_035018705.1. Lineage (NCBI taxonomy): Bacteria > Pseudomonadati > Pseudomonadota > Betaproteobacteria > Burkholderiales > Oxalobacteraceae > Undibacterium > Undibacterium sp. RTI2.2. The sequence continues at coordinate 3,608 of NZ_JASJXN010000040.1, forward strand.
GTTTCGTTGTGGAAGGCGCGCTGGACGGTATGCCACTCTTTACGGGGCAAACTGCAAGAGAACGGGCAATCGACGTGTTTTCTCAGTTGAGAATGTGGGACACCGAATATAACAATGGCGTATTGATTTATTTGTTATATGCCGATCGGGATGTAGAAATTATTGCGGATCGCGGTATCCATTCGAAGGTGCATTCAAGAGAGTGGACAAAGATCTGTCGTCAGATGGAAACAGCTTTTAAACAAGGCAATTATGAAGGTGGTGTCATCAATGGAATTCAGGCAGTGACAGCCTCCTTAGCGGAACATTTCCCCGCTGCGGGTAATGGCCGTAATGAGTTATCAAATAAACCGATGGTGTTATGAATAAATGATCTTATCGTCTCAATGGAAAAAAAAACATCAAGATTTAAGACTTACTATCGAATGAGCATTAAACAAACCATAGAGTGGGAGCACTACCATGCAAACAGAATATTTAAAGGTAACGGGAATGACTTGCGGTGGCTGTATTAATACCGTAACAAAAGCTCTAAAAGCAGTTTCGGGTGTGAGCGAGGTCAACGTGTCACTCGCAGAGGGTGAAGCTACGGTGCAATTCGATGAAGCAAGGAGCTCACCCGATCAATTAAAAGCAGCAATTGAGGAAGCTGGCTACGGCATCGATGGTTCTTCTGCCGCACGCAAACATCAGTCCAAGGGCGGCTGCTGCGGTTAAGGTATTGACTCGACAATGAAAAGCTAAATTACCTTGTGTCCAGGAGATGTTTATGACACCAGCATTCGACATAAAAAAGATTACGACGCCTCTTCTGATCTACACCCATAAACCCCGTTCCCTTTTTCTCCATTTAGCCATCGCCGTGCTAATCAAGTTCGTCGTGTTGATAGGTTTGTGGTGGTTTTTTATTCGTGATAGTAGCGTTGTGGTTAATGCTGATTTCATGGCTACACACATTGGTGTCCCCGCAAATTCTGAAGGAGTATCGAAGTGATTTCAGAACAATTGGTTGATCTTTCGCGGCTGCAGTTCGCCGCTACTGCCTTATACCATTTCCTGTTTGTCCCTCTCACGATTGGCATGGTCTGGCTGTTGCTGATCATGGAAAGCGTTTATGTGATGACGGGCAAAGTAATTTGGCGTGACATGACCCAATTTTGGGGAAAATTATTTGGTATTAACTTTGCCTTGGGCGTTACTACCGGTATCACGCTGGAATTCCAGTTTGGTACCAACTGGGCGTATTACTCGCATTATGTGGGTGACATTTTTGGCGCACCACTTGCGATTGAAGGCTTGATGGCGTTCTTTTTAGAATCCACTTTGATTGGCCTGTTCTTTTTTGGTTGGAGCCGCTTAAGTAAACCAAAACATTTACTGGTTACCATGTTGATGGCCGTCGGCACGAACTTGTCAGCGTTATGGATTTTGATTGCCAATGGCTGGATGCAAAATCCGGTCGGCGCAGAATTTAGTTATCTCACGATGCGTATGGAGATGGTTGATTTTTGGGCGGTTGTTTTTAATCCTGATGCACAGGCTAAGTTCGTACACACTGTCTCGGCTGGTTACTTAACTGGTTCGATGTTCGTGTTGTCGATTTCTAGCTGGTATTTACTGCGCAACCGTGATGTTGAATTTGCAAAACGCAGTTTCGGCGTCGCTGCGGCGTTTGGCTTAGCGTCTGCTTTGAGTGTAATTGTGCTGGGTGATGAATCGGGTTACACCGTAGGTGAAGCGCAGCAAACCAAGATGGCCGCCATTGAGGCGATGTGGGAAACCAAGCCAGCACCGGCTGGATTAACACTGATTGCCGATATCAACGAAGCGGAGCAAAAAAATAACTGGGAGGTGGAAGTCCCTTGGGTAATGGGGCTGATCGGAACGCGGTCGGTCAGTAAGAAAATTCCCGGTATCCATGATATTAAAATCAAAAATCATAAGCGGGTGGTACGCGGCATCGTGGCGGTTAAAGCATTAGAGGTATTGAGAAAAAATCGCTATGACGAGCAAGCTTTAGCCATCTTTAATGCCAACAAAAACGATCTTGGTTTTGGCTTGCTTCTCAGAAGATATGTCAGTGATATGGATCAAGTAACGCCAGAATTTATTAACCGTGCGGTGAACGACACGATACCGCGTGTGACGCCAATGTTCTGGGGTTTCCGAATTATGGTTGGTCTTGGCTTTGCGATGTTGGCCTTATTTGGAATTGCTTTTTTTAGCACGATTAAAGCCAGCAAAGAAAAAAGTCCTTGGTTACTCAAATGGGCGCTTTGGATGCTGCCAGCACCTTGGATTGCCTGCGAACTAGGCTGGTTTGTGGCCGAGTATGGTCGTCAGCCTTGGACTATTTATGGTGTGCTACCAACGTATTTAAGCGTGTCCACATTGAGTGTCAATAGTTTGTATGGATCTCTCGCCGGATTCGTGACGTTTTATACCGTGTTATTGATCGTAGAAATGTATTTGATGGTTAAGTTTGCGCGCCAAGGCCCAGGTAGTTTAGGAACGGGGCGGTATCAGTTTGAAACAACACATGGTGCAGATAATCTCTTAGGAGCAGCAAAATGATTGACTATCCAACACTTAAAATAATTTGGTGGGTACTCGTCGGTGTCTTATTGATCGGCTTTGCGATCATGGATGGACATGATATGGGCGTAGGAACCTTGTTACCCTTCGTGGGCAAAACCGATTTGGAGCGGCGGGTCGTACTCAACACAGTCGGGCCGCACTGGGAAGGAAACCAAGTTTGGTTTATTACTGGTGGCGGTGCGATTTTCGCGGCTTGGCCACTTGTGTATGCGACTGCGTTTAGCGGATTTTATTGGGCATTGTTAGCGGTTTTGTGGGCTTTATTTTTACGTCCGGTGGGATTTGACTATCGCAGCAAAATCCATAATTCAACTTGGCGCAGTGTGTGGGATTGGGGCTTATTTATCGGTGGCGCTGTTCCTCCGCTTATTTTTGGTGTGGCTTTCGGTAATTTATTGGAAGGCGTCCCGTTTCAATTTGATAATTACATGGCCTCTACATACACAGGAACGTTCTGGCAATTACTTAATCCGTTTGCCTTACTTGCTGGCGTTGTTAGCAGCGCGATGATCACAATGCAGGGCGGTACATATTTGGCGCACCGTACTGAAGGCGCGGTACAACAACGTGCGATCAAAGGTGCCATTGGGGCGGCCGTGGTAATGATCGTTGCGTTCATAGCTGCAGGCGTTTGGTTACAAGTCATTCCCGGATACCGTATTAGCTCCCTGATCGATACTGCGGCATTGTCCGACCCGCTGAGTAAAACTGTAGTCCATGAATCGGGCGCATGGATGAATAATTATCGCGTGCAGCCGTTGCTTTGGATTTTGCCTCTATTAGCTATTGCAGGCGCATTGTTGACGACCGTTTTGCTGTTGGCGCGCCGGACATTAATCGGATTCGTCACATCGTCGCTTGCTCTAGTGGGTGTGATCGGCACAGCGGGTGCGTCAATGTTTCCATTTTTAATGCCCTCTTCCAGTATGCCGAATGCTAGTTTGACTGTGTGGGATAGCGTATCGAGCCATCTCACTTTGGGCATCATGTTTTGGGCGACGCTTATTTTTATGCCGTTGATTATTTTCTATACCTCATGGGCTTATCGCGTGATGCGCGGCAAGGTCACCATCGAACAAATTAAAGCTAACGAACATAGCGCCTATTAACAGGAAAAAAGGAGTAATAACATGTGGTATTTCGCTTGGATTTTAGGTGTCGGTTTCGCGCTGCTTCTAGCTGTATTGAACGCTATGTGGGGCGAAAATGAGGCGGCTCGACGTGATGGTCATCAGGACGATTCAGGATTATGAAAGCAGAGTCAACAACTCGCACCGCGCTCGGCATGCAGATATTGTGCTTACTTATTTCGGTGAGCATTATGGTTGGCGGCACTGCCTATCCACCGTTGTTGATGACAGCATCGGGAAAGGTCGAGCATGGTTTGGCGACGCTGGTATTTTGGTCGATGAGTGCTGGATTTGTATATGGTGTAGGTTTTGTGCCAAAGAATGCAGTGGGGCGCTGGCTGTTTTCATTCTGGGCTTGCTTTGCAGCGTTGTTACTTGCCGGGCTGCTTAAACTTTTTTTATAGATACCATGTATTTTCGAGTTCTTCATAATAAAGTAGGTGGCTTGGTAATCCCCCCATTTTTAATGCGGCCGATAAGTAGAGGCTAAGCGGCAATTGCTAGCTTTTGTTTCGGGGTAATGCCGCCGATCCCAGTATTGGGACGATCATGATTGTAAGTCCATAACCATTTGGTTGCAAAATTCTGAATCTCTTCACGTGAATCAAATAGGTGATGAGCCAGCCAATCGTAGCGTACGGTTCGGTTGTATCGTTTAATGTAGGCGTTCTGTTGTGGCTGCCTAGGTTGAATGAACTCAATATGAATACCGCGCTTTTCAGCCCATGCCTGGGTGACGTTGCTAACATACTCTGGCCCATTGTCGCACCTAATCATCCGAGGCTGCCCGCGCCATTCAATGATCTGGTCGAGCAAACGTATGACGCGTTCGGAGGGTAATGAAAAGTCGACATCTATTCCAAGCCCTTCGCGATTGAAATCATCAATCACGTTAAATAAACGAATACTGCGACCATCACTTAGCTGATCGTGCATGAAGTCCATTGACCAAACTTGATTAATCTCAGATGGAACCGACAATGGCTGTGGACGCTCTCTTACTAAACGTTTGCGTGGCTTGATCCGAAAATTAAGTTCGAGCGCACGATATATCCGATATACCCTCTTATGGTTCCATCGAAAGCCTTTCACATTGCGTAAATGTAAAAAACACAGCCCAAAGCCCCAGTTACGCTGACTTGTTGTGAGACGAATTAGCCAGTCCGCTATGACATCATTCTCAATGTTAAGCTTAGCTTGGTAACGATAGCAGGTTTCGCTAATGCCGAATGCTAAACAAGCTACTTTGATTGTTGCTCGCCGTTGGTCAACCACCCAGCGCGCCATCTCTCGACGCTGAGATGGCGCTACCACTTTTTTGCGAGTGCCTCAGCCACTATTTCTGCCTTGAGTCGTTCCTCTGCATACATCTTCTTGAGACGTTTATTCTCTTCCTCCAACTCTTTCATACGCGCCATTAATGAGGCATCCATGCCGCCATACTTGGCTCGCCACTTATAGAACGAAGCGGAACTCATGCCATGTTCACGACAAAGTTCTGGGATAGGAGAGCCAGCTTCTGCCTGCTTCAGGATTGCGATAATCTGGCTGTCGGTGTAACGGGATGTCTTCATGTAAAACCTCTAAAAATCATATTTAGAAAATTCTACTTATAAGTCCGATTATTTGCTGGGGGGATTACCCTTGAGCAGCTTGCGGAAAAAACGTTTTGCGGCTGTCGGTTGCGCCGACTCTGCATCAGAATATCGAGCACATGTCCGTTCTGATCGACCGCACGCCGTAGGTAATGGTGCTTGCCCTTGATTGTTAGCACCACCTCGTCGAGATGCCATTTGTCTCCGCGTTGCGGTTGACGCCGGCGAAGCTCATTGGCATAGCCTTGGCCAAACTTCAACGTCCATTGGCGGATCGTCTCATACGTGACTATGATGCCACGGCTGGCCATTAGTTCTTCTATGTCGAGAAAACTCAGCGCGAACCGGAAGTAGAGCCACACGACATGGCTGATGATTTCTGCTGGGTAGCGGAACCCGCGATAGAGTAGAGATTTTTTCATCTCGCCACCTTACAATATTTTGCCAGCCTCCGTAAGTTGACAATACCTGGTAGCGGTCATACCTGCTCCAACGACGCATCGTATTCCCCGCGCCGCGCCGCGCGGTTACAGAATGTACGGTGTATCAGAGCTTGTTGGGCTGCTTTTACGTTTGCGTCGTCCCCGCGCCAAATCTCCAATGCGGGAAATTGAATCGCTCGAGAAAATGAGAATCCCAGTGCCCATGGCAAATACGCGTTGAAACGCTGAATCATCGCACTCAAGCGAGCAGAGGCGATCTCACCAAGTTGACCACCCGATAAGAATGCGACCCCAGGCACTGCAGCGGGGACAGCTCGCAACAGGCACGTTACTGTCGCATCGGCCACTTCCTCCAGTGAGTTACTCAAGGGGGCATGACTGTTGCATGCCAAGCCTGGCAGCACCATGTTGGGCTTAAGGATAATTCCTTCCAACATGACACTTTGCCGAATAAGTTGGTCGAAAACCGCATGCAAAACTTGTTCTGTCACTTTCGCGCAGTGCTGCAAGGAATGCGCGCCATCCATCAACACTTCAGGCTCAATGATCGGAACCATTCCAACTTCCTGACAAAGCGCTGCATAGCGTGCTAGCGCATGCGCATTAGCCTCTATGCATGCACGGCTTGGAATGTTCTGGTCAATCGAAATAACTGCGCGCCACTTGGCAAAACGTGCCCCAAATGCAACATATTCGTTCAACCGCTCACGCAGACCGTCCAGACCTTCGGTTATTTTCTCATCGACATGCGCTGCCATGTCCTTGGCGCCGGTGTCAACTTTGATGCCCGGAATAATGCCTGCATCAATAAGTACTTCAATCAAGGGCTTACCATCCTTTTTTTTCTGCCGGATCGTCTCATCAAACAGGATTGCACCACTGATAGATTCGTTGAGGCCAGGAGCGGTCACTATCAATTCTCGATAAGCACGCCGCTTCTCTGCAGTTTGTTCAATTCCCAACGCTGAGAATCGTTTATTGCAGGTTGGATTGCTTTCGTCCATTGCCAGCAAGCCTTTGTCGTTGGCGAACAGCGCTTGTGCCGTATCAATCAATTGCTGAGCATTCATTTGGAATTACTCCATTTCCAGTTACGGATTTCCGGCATATCCAGGCCGTTCTTATCAATATACGCCTTGTGCTCAATCAACTTGCTCTTCATCCGCTGTATTATGGCAATGCCTTTATCACCTGTCTGAGGTAGTCGGTTAACTGCATCTATCACCAAATGGAATCGATCCAGATCATTAAGCACCGTCATGTCAAAAGGTGTAGTAACAGTTCCCTCTTCCTTGTAGCCTCTTACATGGATGTTGTCGTGATTAGTGCGGCGGTAGGTCAGCCTATGGATTAACCAAGGGTAACCATGAAAGGCGAAGATGACTGGTTTATTTATAGTGAAAATCTCGTCAAAAGCGGTGTCACTCAAACCATGTGGATGCTCGATTGACGGTTGCAAACGCATCAAATCGACCACATTGACCACCCTCACCTTCAACTCAGGTAAATACTCTCGTAAAATGGTAACGGCGGCCAAGGCTTCAAGCGTAGGCACATCGCCACAGCATGCCATGACCACATCAGGCTCCATGGTTTGGTCATGGCTTGCCCAGTTCCAGATGCCTATGCCTTCGGCGCAATGCTTGACGGCGGCTTCCATCGTTAGCCATTGTGGCGCTGGATGTTTGCCCGCGATTACGACGTTGACGTAATGTCGACTGCGTAGACAATGATCCATCACCGAGAGCAGGCAATTGGCATCTGGCGGCAAGTAAACCCGTACCACTTCAGCCTTTTTATTCACGACATGGTCGATGAAGCCGGGATCCTGATGCGTGAAGCCGTTGTGATCCTGACGCCAGACATGGGAGGCCAGTAAATAATTAAGCGATGCGATTTTGCGCCGCCATGGCAAATGCGCCGTTACTTTTAACCACTTGGCGTGCTGGTTGAACATTGAATCAATGATGTGAATGAAGGCTTCATAACAATTGAAGATACCATGCCGTCCAGTCAGCAAATAGCCTTCTAACCAGCCTTCGCATTGGTGCTCGCTGAGCATTTCCATGACCCGCCCTTGCGGTGCGAGAAACTCGTCGTTTGGCAATGTCGCGGCTTCCCATTGGCGTTGCGTCACCTCAAATAAGGCCTCTAAACCGTTGGACAGCGTTTCATCAGGGCCGAACACACGAAAATTGCGCTGGGACTCATTAAGACGAGTGACATCACGCAGGAAGGGTCCGAGCACATGCGTGTCACCGATTCCCTTGACACCTGGTTCGGGTACATTGGCCGCGTAGTCACGGAAATCAGGCATGTGCAAATCGCGTAGCAGAACGCCACCGTTAGCATGCGGATTTGCGCCCATTCGCCTTTCGCCCTTCGGTGCCAGTTCAGCCAGTTCTGGCTGCAAGCGACCTTGCTCATTGAATAGCTCTTCGGGCCTGTAACTTGCGAGCCAGTCTTCCAGCAGCTTAAGATGTTCTGGCGGCGCGGTTTCCGATACCAAAACCGGCACCTGATGGGCGCGGAAGGTACCTTCGATTTGGCGTCCATCTACCACTTCTGGGCCGGTCCAGCCTTTCGGTGAATTGAGCACAATCATCGGCCAGCGTGCTCGTGCGATGTCTCCATTATCCCGTGCGTTGCGCTGTATCTGTTTAATCTGCTCAACTGCCACATCCAATACCTGCGCCATTTCCTCATGCATCAGCGCAGGCTCGTGGCCTTCGACGAAGTAAGGCGTCCAGCCGTAGCCGCGCAACAATTGATCCAGCTCTTCATGTGTGATGCGTGCAAGAACTGTCGGGTTAGAAATTTTATAGCCGTTCAGATGCAGAATCGGTAACACCGCGCCATCAGTCACTGGGTTGAGGAATTTATTAGAGTGCCACGCTGTGGCCAGTGGCCCGGTTTCTGCCTCACCATCACCAATCACGCACGCAACAATCAGCTCTGGATTGTCGAACACTGCTCCAAAAGAATGACTGAGTGAATATCCCAATTCACCACCTTCGTGAATTGAGCCCGGACACTCCGGTGATGCATGACTCGGTATGCCCCCTGGAAAGGAAAACTGCAAAAACAATTTCTGCAGGCCAGCTTCGTCCTGACTGATGTTGGGATATATTTCGCTGTAGGTGCCTTCAAGATACGTATTACCCACAACCGCCGGGCCGCCATGTCCGGGGCCGGAAACATAAATCATGTCGAGATCATATTTCTTGATGACCCGATTCAGATGCGCATAGATGAAATTCTGACCAGGTGTAGTGCCCCAGTGTCCTAATAGCATGTGCTTTACATCAGAAAGAACTAACGAACGTCGTAGTAGAGGGTTGTCAAACAAGTAAATCTGCCCCACTGACAGATAGTTAGCGGCGCGCCAATAGGCATCAATATTATATAATTGGTCTGGAGTAAGTGTGGTCGATTTCATTTTAGTTTCTTTCGAATAGCCTTCAGTTCCTGTCGGCGGGCAGAACTCACAACTGGGTAACTCAACTTTAAGCCTTCCATCGCGTCAAGTAGTATCTGCGACACAATGAGTCGCGCATTATCCTTGTCGTCGGCTGGCACGATGAACCAGGGAGAATCGACAGTGCTGGTCGCACCAAGCGCGTGGCCGTAAGCCTGCATATAGGCATCCCAATATTTGCGTTCACCAATATCATCCGCGCTAAATTTCCAGCTTTTGTCGGGCTCGTCAATGCGCGCCAACAGGCGCCTGCGCTGCTCCTCTTTTGATAGGTGCAGGAACACCTTCACGATGCGGGTGCCGTTGGCGTGCAAATGCGTTTCCAGATCAACGATCGAGCGGTAGCGACCTTGCCAGACCGATTCGTCTCCTGCCGCATCAGGGAGCTGTTCGCTGTGCAAGATGCTGCTATGCACCCTCACAATAAGTACTTCTTCGTAGTAGGAGCGATTAAATATACCGATCCGCCCACGTTCTGGCAGGTCGCGTGTGGTCCGCCAGAGGAAATCGTGTTGTAGTTCCTGCGCGCTCGGATGCTGAAAGCTGAACACCTGGCAGCCTTGCGGGTTAACGCCCGACATAACGTGGCGAATCGCTCCGTCCTTGCCGGCTGTGTCCATCGCCTGGAAAACCAATAACACGGCTTGGCGGTTCGATGCGTAGAGCAGGCGTTGCTGCTCGCTCAACTGCTCGACATGGTCCTGGAGCGCTTTTCGATACGCCTTCTTCGACTTGCACAGCGATTTGACGTTCGTGCTCCATAGACCGAGGTCCACCTCATCACCTTCTATCACTTTAAATACCTTGGCATCGATTTTCATTGCGAATCCTTGTTGCTCACTTACGCCTGGATGGCAACGAAATGTGACTTCTTGCTGGTCGCCGCGCGGCGCCATAGTGACAGGTGGGCGCAGCAAGCAATTTGTTAGAGCCATCTTTTCCAGCCACTTGACCGCCTCCATGGTAGTAAGGCCAGGTTCAAGATCGGTGCCAAGCCTTGACACCAGATCGACAACCTCGACCAGAGACGAGTCGTCTGTTGCCTAGATAAGAGTCTCGGGATCAAGCATCCGTATCGCTGTGGACAATTCTGTCGGAGGAACTTGCTAACGAATGCCAGTATCCTGCCCGCCCATAGTGCTTGTAGACTGCCATTTCCATCTCGCGTGCAAGTGGGTATGCGGGGTCGTAGGTGGGAGCCAACTTCAAGGTTTCGCGGGTCATGTCAACAGTCACTGTCTGCTCCGCCCAATCTATGTGTTTTATCCATTGCGGGGATACCAACACGTCATGGCCTAGCCACCAGTTGCTCGTGTTCACGACCAGATATCGGATGGCCCAGCTTTCCTCGTCGACCAGCATGCTCTGAACGTGCCCGATCTCGCCATCACTGGCGTGAATGTGGTAACCGACCACTGCCTTGCAACTACGTAAGTGAGGGTTGTTGTCGCGCTGACGCATTTCTCTACTTGCACGGACGCGGTCCGATTCTTCAAGCGTCGCAGTGGCAGGCATGTTGCCATTGTAACCAGGCAAGAGCATGAAAGGATATTCGCCACCGCCCCACATGCCTATACCACCCCAGTAGTATGGAATATTGTAGTAATCAAGGTAGTCGGTTTCATGTTGCCGTGTAACTGGCATGTCAGTGTCAATATTAGGGCTGTTCTTGACTTGCTCTCGCGTCAAAGAGACCGGCAACAACTTGGAGACCCAGTCAGGCTTGCTAGCATTGATGGGTGAAATTAACACCTTTCTGCTAAACAGCCACGAGCCGGCATCGACGACGAGATATCGAATAGCCCACGCCTGGTCATCGAAGTACAAATCCTTTACGTCACCGATAACGCCATCGATTGCGATAATCGAAAGTTCTTGCAGGTCTTTATTTTGGCGAAGCATAGTGTTCTCACTTTCAAATTTTTTAACGAAAATCGTTCGAAAAGGTTTGGCTAAACAGAAGGGGGACAACGGCGGTGATTAAATTGATAGTGTTCAACTAAGTAGTAATTCAACATGCGCTGTTTGCGCCGCAGCGTCGGTTCGCTTGCGCACAAAGCAGATATATTTCTTCACTATGTACCTCTCTGTTGAATCACGGCGATGTATGCAGCAGCGGCGCGATGATGAGAATCGGCCGCCATTTTGGCATGATGGTTTTGACGATCGTGGTCCGCATGCGATCGTTCGTACCAGGCGCCTTCACGCCAGGTATTTCGGCGGGAAAATTTTTGGTTTGATCTTTTTAAATTCGTTCATGGCAGGTATTGCTCCAATTACTTGCTATCCGTCCAAATTACGTGAGCTTCACTTGGTATGGGGTTGTGCCAGCCACCATGAGGCGCTATCAGTAAATTTGCATCTTCGGGGCCCCAACTTCCTCGTTGGTAAAGGGTAGTTGGGTGATGATTCGTGAGGACAGCATCGACCACTGCCCAGGCGGCTTCGATAGCATCTTCGCGCGCGAACAAGGCACCGTCACCAGCCATTGCATCGCCGAGCAGGCGTTCATATGGCATTTCCTGCCCCGGATAATCGTCAAGCAGATATAGCTCGCGTTGATCGCCGACAAACTCTTTTCCAGGACGTTTGACGCGGGCCGCAAGGGCGACTGAGGAGTTCGGCGCGAGTCGGAAGCGAATATAATTTGTAGTCGCAGCCGACGACATGGAATCGTCGAACAATTTTTGGGGTGGCGGCTTTAGCCTTACAATAACTTCTGCCGCACTTGCACCAAGACATTTACCGGATCGCAGGTACCATGGCACCCCGTTCCATCGCCACGAATCGATCCCCAGACGCAGTGCGCAAAAGGTTTCAACATCTGAATGCTTTGCCACACCAGGCTCCTTCCGGTAGCCGGCGTACTGACCACGGACGACATCGTCCGGCTGCAATGGACGCATGGCCTGAAAGACCTTTGTTTTTTCGCTATGAACTGCGCCAAAGCCTTGATAGGCCGGGGCTTCCATTGCCAGCAAAGCGACGATTTGAAACAGATGGTTCTGTATTACGTCACGCAGGCATCCGGCACTTTCATAAAACGCGCTGCGGCCATTGATGCCAAAATCTTCGGAGAGCGTTATCTGTACACTGTCTACATAATTGCGGTTCCAGATCGGCTCCAGGAAAGAATTGGCAAAGCGAAAATAGAGGATATTCATAATAGCCTCTTTCCCGAGATAGTGATCAATGCGGAAAATTGCATCCTCTGGGAACACCGCACGCGCTTCTCGGTTGAGGTGTCTGGCTGACGCTAGGTCACGTCCGAATGGTTTTTCAACAATAACGCGCGCTTGGTGTGCCAGCCCGGCTGCACCCAGCCCCTTGATCACTGTCGCAAACAGCTCGGGTGGAATGGCAAGGTAATGTGCTGGCCGGTGGGCACCGTCCAGTGTCTGTTTAAGTGCGGCAAAGGTAGCGGGATCCTCATAGTTGCCTTTGACATAGCGTAGCAGGGACAAAAGATGGCGCAGCGCCGGTTTGTCATCGATCTTCCCTGCCTGTCTGACGCCATCCTCGACACGCTTGCGCAACTGTGCCAACGTGCATGCCGAAGATGCAACGCCAACTATTGGCACTGTGAGTATCCCGCGCTTTGCCATCGCGTAAAGTGCAGGAAAAATCTTCTTATGTGCCAGGTCGCCAGTAACGCCGAACAGCACCAGTGCATCCGAATGCTTGCTGCCCTCTATGCTTTTGCTGATCTCAGGATCGTTGTTTTTCATCGTGTCCGCCAAATTGTTTGCGCATCGCGGATAGCAGACGATTGGCAAATTCTGCTTCACCGCGAGAGCTGAAGCGTTCATAGAGTGCGGCACTGAGCACCGGAGTTGGCACCGCTTCATCAATAGCCGCAGCAATGGTCCAGCGTCCCTCACCGGAATCTGACACGTGGCCTGCAAAATTTTCCAATTGAGGATCTTGCAGCAATGAGGTCGCGGTCAGATCGAGCAACCAGGAACCAATTACACTGCCGCGCCGCCATACTTCCGCGATTTGCGGTAGATCCATGTCGTATTGGTAGAATTCCGGCTCGCGCAATGGGGTGGTTTCGGCGTCGGCCTCGTGCGTGCGTTTGCCAGCGTTGGCACCTTTCAGGATGTTCAGACCTTCCGCATATGCGGCCATGACACCGTACTCGATACCGTTATGTACCATTTTGACAAAATGACCGGCACCGGTTGGGCCGCAATGCAGATAACCATGTTCGACCGGTTCGGGAGTTCCGCTCCGGCCGGGAGTGCGCGACGCGGCCTCGATTCCGGGCGCTATACTCTTGAAAATCGGATCCAGTTGTTTGACGATAGCTACTTCACCACCAACCATCAGGCAGAAGCCGCGGTCGAGGCCGAACACACCGCCACTAGTGCCGCAATCGACGTAATGAATGCCCTTGGGACTTAGCATCGCGGCTCTGGCAATGTCATCGCGATAGTAGCTGTTGCCGCCATCGATGATGATATCGCCTGACTCAAGGTGGGCAGCGAGTGCGTCAACAGTCTTGCCGACAACACCAGCAGGAACCATCACCCAGACTACACGCGGCTGTGGTAATTGCTCGACCAAGTCCGCAAGCGAAACCACGCCTGCGATTCCGTTCACAGCAATTTTTTCGATAACCGCTGGGTCAATGTCATAGACTACGCACTGATGGCCATCCATGCTTAAGCGTCGCACCAGACTGGCACCCATGCGCCCTAATCCGATCATTCCGATATTCATTTTGTTTCCTTTTTTTTAATGGGCGCTACCTGAATTCGTAAATCCACCATATGCTTCTCGCGGTCATTTACCAAATGAATGGCGGCACCTGACTGAGCAACGCCATCGACGGTCAGCATGGCCTTGCCATCTGCACCATCAATCAGCAACACGGTGATGTGATAGACGGTTTCCCGATATCGGTAGCGGACGTCAAATGACTTCCATTCCGCCGGTACACAGGGAGAAAAATGCAGCTGGTTTGCTTCCAAGCGCAAACCGAGTAACGATTCCAGCATAAAACGCAGCATCCATCCTGCCGATCCGGTGTACCAGGTCCAGCCGCCGCGTCCAATATGCGGTGCTAATGAATACACATCCGATGCAAGTACATAGGGTTCGGTCTTGTAGTTCGCTATCGCATCGATAGAATCGGCATGCCTGACCGGATCGATCATCGTGAACAATTTCCACGCACGCTCGGTGTCGCCCAGCGCCGCAAACGCCATCCCGGCCCATACTGCCGCATGCGTGTACTGACCGCCATTTTCGCGCACACCTGGTAGATATCCCTTGATATAGCCAGGATTAGGTTCCGATTTATCAAAAGGTGGATCGAGTAACTGAATCAGCGCAGCATCTGGACGCACAAGCAGTTTGTCCAACGCATTCATCGCTTGCCAGGCTCTTCCCGGTTCAGCAGCGCCCGATAGCACTGACCAGCTTTGGGCGATCGAATCAATACGGCATTCGGCGTTGTTGGCTGAGCCTAGCAGCGAACCATCATCAAACCAGGCGCGGCGATACCATTCACCATCCCAGCCATTGTTTTCGATTGCAACTTTAAGACGTGCCGCTTCGCTCAGGCAGTGCGCCGCAAAGGATGAATCGTTCCGTCGCTGCGCAAGCTCGCTGAACTGTGTTAGTACTGTATACAGGAAAAAACCGAGCCAGACGCTTTCACCTTTCCCCCCCGCACCCACCAGATTCATGCCATCGTTCCAATCACCTGAGCCCATCAGTGGCAAGCCGTGCGTGCCAAAGCGCAGACTGCGTTCGATCGCACGTACACAATGCTGGTATAGATTGGCGCTTTCATTTGATATTACTGGCTGTTCGTAACAGGATTCCTGGTTGGCTTTTGGCGCGTTGCCTTCGATAAAATGAACCATTTCATCGAGCACACCTATGTCGCCAGTCGTGAGTACATAGCGACAGGTCGCCAGCGGTAACCACAGATAATCATCGGAACAATGCGTGCGCACACCACGCCCCATCGGCGGATGCCACCAATGCTGGACATCACCCTCCGGGAATTGTCGAGACGCGCACAGCAACAAGTGCGCACGGACCAGTTCTGGAACTGCGTGCACAAGCGCCATCACATCCTGTAATTGATCGCGAAAGCCAAATGCACCACTCGATTGGTAGAAGGCATTGCGCGCCCACATGCGGCATGCTAGCACCTGATAAAGCAGCCAGCCATTGAGCAGAATATCCAGCGATGGATCAGGTGTTTTGACCTGAACTGCTCCTAGCGTATGGAGCCAATACGCTTTGACCTTGGCTAACGCGCCCGACGCGGCATCAGGGCCGCGCAAACGCATCACCAGCGCGCGCGCAGCATGGATGTCTTTCTCTGCGCCAAGCCGGAATACAATGTCGCGTCTTTCGCCATCTGCAAGTTCACAAGGTACCCGGATGGCCGCACATGGATCAAGCGCTGCACCCACGGTATTTGACAAGCGCGGATGTGACATCGCAGCGGGATTGCGTAGCGTGCCGTTGCGTCCGAGAAATTCACCGCGGTCGCCGCAATAACTGCAATCGGCAAGCTCATCAACATCAAAGAATGCGACGCGTCCCGCGAAATCGGTGTTGTAAGGATTGCGAGCCAACAATGCGCCGCAGGCGGGGTCAAGCACGGTGCTGACGTGCATTTTTGTTTTCGTGCTCTCGTCGCCCAACACCCATTCAAGATAGCCGGTAACCGACAAACTGCGCGCGCGCCCAGAACGATTGTGCAAGCTCAATACCACGAATTTGACTGGCGCATCAATTGCAACAAATACGCATAGACTGGATTCGATACCTTCCTGACCGTGCTCGAAAACACTATAGCCGAAACCATGTCGTGTCACATACGGCGCTACGCCACCTGCCGGAAGTGCAGTGGGCGACCAGAAGTGTCCGCTTTCCTCATCGCGCACGTAATACGCCTCGGTATTGGGATCGCCGATGGGGTCGTTTGACCAGGGCGTAAGGCGAAACTCGTGAGCGTTTTCGCTCCAGGTATTGGCGCTGCCGCTTTCAGAAACAATGGAACCGAAGCCCGGATTTGCAAGTACATTCACCCATGGCGCCGGTGTCATACGACCCGGCTCAATCTTGATGACGTATTCACGTCCATCTGGCGTAAAACCACCGAAGCCATTCGGAAAGCTAAGTTCACGGATCGGGAGTTCGATTGCAGCTAGTATGGCCGAATCCAGCTTGCAAGCGGCTTTCAGTGGCGGAATATTACACGTCACTACGCCAGCCCTTTTTAACTGTTGCGCCAGCGACCCATCTACATCGCGCAGAACTACGCGGGAGACCGTTTGCAACAGGATGCGTCCATCCAGCGCTACTTTTTTACTCGACAGTAAGAATATTCCCCCTGGCTGATCAAGCTGATTGATCTCGCTCTCTGCGGCAATTAGGGGTGCGATCTTTTCATGCAAACCAGGTCGGGCATCTTCAAGCTCTTCGATGAGAATGACCAAATCGATTGCCAACCCATGCATGCGCCAATACGCATGGGCTTGTACTAGTTGGCGCAACAGACCCGAATTGTCTTCGTCCGTCATTATCAGGAGGACGATTGGTAAATCGCCGGAAATTCCATAAGCCCATAGGCTGGACTGGCCTTGCAGATTTTTCAAGATAATATCTGGCGTGGCACGCAATGACGGCTGCGAATAGATGACAGAACCGGCAAGTCGTGCAAACAGTTGTGCGTCCGCTGCCGTCACATGCAGCCTGCTCAAAGTGGTTTGGTGACAAGCAGTGGCTTCAGCAAACACCCGATTTACCAATTCCTTATCTTGATATTTATCAACCAACTGCATGCATGCTGCGCGAGTTGCACCACACCCAGTGATCATATCCACGGTCGCTGACTCTCCCGGATTGAGAGAGATGCAAGAGCGAATCGCTGCCACTGGATCAAGCACTGAACCAGCGCTTCCTGACAAAGTCGCCTTATCACTCAATGCCTGAGGATCAACCATGGAGTGGCCGCGACCGATAAATAGCAAACGGTTGGTTTCGTAAGTGATCTCCCCGACTATGGGCTGATGAGTTACCAGTAGATGAAACATCCATGGCATGGCATCATCGGAGGACCTTGCCCGACGCGTTGCCAAAATTGCGTTATCTTCACGAACGATCTCGGTTTCAACAAACAGTTTGCTGAATGCTGGGTGTCCTGCATCCATTGCACGCGTTGCCAGCACGATTTCCGCATAACTCGTTACTTCGATGGTCCTGTTCGCAAGAGAACAATTGGTTAGACGCACGCGCCGAACCTCGAGTTCATCTTCCGGTGCAACAACTATATCCGTATGCGTTTCGATATCATGGTCCCGACGTCGGAAAATCGCATGCCCATCCGAGAAAATTGCCTCATAGAAATCTGGATCTTGCAATGTCGGCTGATATGCAGTTGACCAGGTGTCTCCACTTGAGGTATCTCGCAAGTAACAAAAAGAACCCCAGTTATCGCATACCGCGTCGTCTGTCCAGCGTGTAAGCGAGAGATTTTTCCAGTTACTGGAGCCGCCACCAGCACTCGTAATCATCACATGGTAACTGCCATTCGACAGCAATTGCACTTCTGGCGACCGCGCATGGGGGCAGTCGAATATGCGCAAGGGAATCTGATGGTTAATGTGGGAATTAGAGGTCATGATATCGAATCCAAACGCACATTAGGTTTCAATTATGCGAAAAAGCAGTTGATGGACTGGAAACGGCTAGGCATAAACTTGATACACAACTGAAGACGCGCTTGGCGATGAGTAATTCCTCTTATACAAGAAAAGACCATCAAGTTCTGTGCGATGGCACACAAAAGGCGTAATACATTTTCGGACCGGCGCTGCTAGCGCTTAGCACGATTTGGTGTCTCGGGATTAATCAGGATCCTGCGTACGTTACCGTACTGACCAGGGTGAACAGAGCGCACAAGCTCCAGAAAGAAATAGCAACCAGGAGTTAAATAGCATGCATGCATTCAGTTACCCTTCGGCGCTTGATGCGTTGTGTGTCAATACGCTGCGCTTTCTCTCGGTCGATGCAGTACAGAATGCGAATAGCGGTCATCCTGGTCTGCCTTTAGGTGCTGCACCAATGGCTTACGTGCTGTGGACTGGTTTCCTCAAGCACCATCCAGCCAATCCGCACTGGTTCGACCGAGATCGTTTCGTGCTTTCGGCGGGGCATGGCTCGGCGTTACTCTACAGTTTGCTTCACCTAACAGGCTACGCACTACCGCTAGAACAACTCAAACAGTTTCGACGCTGGGGTAGTATCACACCAGGTCACCCGGAACGGGGACTGACGCCAGGCGTTGAAGTGACAACCGGGCCGCTCGGTCAGGGACTTGCCAATGCTGTAGGCATGGCACTATCCGAAGCGAATCTCGCCGCACGCTACAACCGCGACAGCTTCAAGGTAATCGATCATTTCACGTACGCGATTGTGAGCGATGGCGACTTAATGGAGGGCATTGCGGCAGAAGCAGCATCGCTAGCTGGACATCTGCAACTGGGTAAGCTAGTTTGCTTATACGACAATAATTATACGACTCTTTCGGCCAGCACCGACATGACGTTTACCGAGGACAGGTCGTGCCGCTTTGAGGCATATGGCTGGCATACACAATCGATCGAAGATGGTAATGACCTGGCAGCGATAGCGCTGGCGATAGAGGCCGCACGCGCCGAAACTAGACGACCTTCTATAATACTGGTGCATACGCATCTTGGATATGGATCACCCAACAAACAGGATTCATTCGAGGCACACGGCTCACCTCTCGGCACAGAAGAGTTGCGCCTGACCAAGCACAAACTTGGCTGGCCAGAAGATGCAATGTTTGAGATACCAGAGATGGCCCGTTTGCATTTTCTTGAAGCGACCATTTCCGGTGCACAAAGTGAAGCAACATGGCATGATCATTTTTCTGCCTATCAAACGATGTTCCCTGAACTGGCATTCGAGTTGCAACAACTGATGGAAAACGGCAGTGCTGCTTTACCAATAGGCTGGGATCAGGACATTCCGCAGTTCACGGCAGATGCCAAAGGTATGGCCACGCGTGTGGCCTCAGGCAAGGTCATGAATGCCATCGCGCCGCATCTTCCCGCTTTGATAGGCGGTTCTGCTGACCTCGACCCATCGACTCATACCGCACTAACAGGTTTTGGTGATTTCCAGCCTGCCGATCTGGACTCCAGCGACCACCAGGGTTCCAACGGCGGCGGCTGGCACGTTGCTGGTCGTAATCTGCACTTTGGTGTACGTGAACATGCAATGGGTGCCATCATAAACGGTATGGCTGCCCACGGTGGAAGTTTGCCATTTGCCGCGACTTTTCTGGTTTTCTCTGATTACATGCGTCCTGCGATACGCCTTGCCGCATTGATGAGTTTACACGTGGTATATGTTTTCACACATGACAGCATTGCGCTAGGCGAGGATGGTGCTACTCATCAACCGGTTGAGCAATTGGCGAATCTGCGCGCAGTTCCACGCCTTATTGTGATACGCCCGGCCGATGCCAATGAAACGGCAGTGGCCTGGCGAGTAGCGGTCGAAACTCCCGACCGGCCCGTGGCGCTGATATTGACGCGTCAGGACGTTCCCACTTTGGATCGAACAAAATTTTCCTCTGCCGACGGATTACGGTGTGGTGCTTACATTTTGGCCGAAGCCCCAAATGGTAAACCAGACATTATCCTCATTGCGAGCGGCTCAGAAGTCGCGCTGGTAGTGGCAGCGCAGAAGCAACTACTGAATCAGAATATTCAAGCTCGCATTGTTTCGATGCCAAGCTGGGAGCTGTTCGACGAACAGCCACGTGCTTACCGCGACGTGGTCTTGCCACCGGCATTAAAGATTAGACTCGCAGTCGAAGCAGGTGTGGCGCAAGGGTGGCATCGGTACGTGGGCGATCGAGGCGAGGTGCTCGCAGTAGATCATTTTGGCGCATCCGCAAGTGGCGACGTAGTGATGCGCGAATACGGCTTTTCTGTAGAAAATGTCTGTCGACGTGTAGCGGCGTTGCTACTCGAAGGAAATCTACTCTAGCCATCCACCCGTAAAATCTGCGCGCCGCAAACCTGCTTCAATGTATGGACAGTCTCGCATCAGGCGCCACGGTAGTCCGCTACGATAATTTTCCACCATCAGGATGATCTGACCCTGATCGATACCGAAATGCCAATGCGACACCCAACCGTGTGGGTTAAGTTTACTGGAAGGATAAGTGGCATTGTAGGTTGCCTTGAAACCATACGGATGACTGCCTGTCAAATCAAGCTGATATAAAAAGTAATCAATGGCTGGAAGTACAATCTCTGGAGCAAACGGCAACGACGCCACCACGGCCCATGGCGCAATTGTGCCATCGTCAGGGCCATGTGGTACCCCGCGTGCCACATAATCGAAAAACTCGCGTTTGACCCCGTCGAGCTCAATGATCGCTGGACCAGGGCCATCGCTAGCCGTAATACCCCAGCAACTATCATTATATCCTTTGAAGCCATGAGGATTGTCGATGGCATACCGTTGGTGAACTTAGGTTGCGCGTCGGCTGTTCTCGAAATAGTCGGTACCCTTGCTTCGCATGAACGCATCCTGGATACCTCGAAAATCTACCCAGATGTGCGACAACTGATGGGTGAACAAGGAGCCGGCGTATAGATAATCGATCCCGTAGCTGTGCTCCCATTGATAGGCAGACGACCAGGCAGTATAGCTGCTTGAAGGCAGTGGATTGGTTGGTGAACCTAGTCCAAGAATGTAAAGCAGCAGTGCCTCGTCATAACCCTTCCAGCGATATGGTAGAAACCCGCTTTCAGGCCTCCATCCGAGGGAAACTGCGGCGCCGTCTGCCTGCGACCACGGCCAGTCTGCTCGCAAATATAGTGCATCGGCTAACGAACGAATCTCGCTTTCGTCAGCCGTTGTTGCATCAAAATATTGACCAGCCATCAATGCACCGGCAAACAGAAACGCGCTATCAATAGTTGATAACTCACATTCCCAGGCACGCCGACCGGTTTGCATGTCCAGAAAATGATAGTAGAAACCCCTGTACCCGGTAGCGTCAGCCTCAGGGCCTTGCGGGCTGTTCCAGAAAAAGCGCAAAGTTGTCAAAACACGCTCAACTGCTGAATCCCTTGAAATAAAACCACGCTCAATTGCGACGGGATAGGCGGCCAATGCAAGGCCAACGGCTGCAATGCTGGCGGGCCAATCCGGCGCATTCTTGTCGATTACCAGTCCATTTTTGGGATTGGTTTCGTGCATGAAATAGCTAAAGGATTTGCGCTGAAGCAATTGCAACTCAGCTTCGGTAGATAGTTTCTTCTTAAGCACTTGAATTTTGACTAAATCGTTGTCCGTTGTGTTTCTATCTCACCTCACTGGGGTTTCAAATCCCGTCGGTGGTTTTTACGCGTCATCTTTTCCTGACGCCAATACAGCATCCACAATCGCTTGCGCTTCTTTCACTATGCGCTGCAAATGGTCTTCACCACGAAAACTCTCTGCATAAATTTTATAGATGTCCTCAGTACCAGACGGGCGTGCCGCAAACCAGCCGCCTTCCGAGGTGACCTTTAAGCCACCAATCGCCACATCGTTGCCCGGTGCCTTGGTCAGGATACACTTAATTTTTTCACCAGCAAGCTCGGTACAGTGAAGCTGCTGCGGTGAGAGCTTCAGCAACATGGCTTTTTGCGCCGGTGTGGCGGACGCCTCAACCCTGTCAGCAACCGGGTCGCCGAATTCTTGTGTCAGCAAGCGATATTGTTCACCTGGGTCTCGTCCGGTATTCGCCATTATTTCTGCTGCAAGGAGTGCAGGCACCAGGCCGTCTTTATCTGTTGTCCAAACCGAACCATCGAGACGCAAGAAGGATGCACCAGCACTTTCTTCACCGCCGAAACCGAGTGAACCTTCGTACAGACCAGCGGAAAACCACTTGAAGCCAACCGGCACCTCAACCAGCTTACGTCCCAAACGGGCACACACACGATCAATCATCTGGCTGCTGACGACGGTCTTGCCGACGCCTGCGCCTTTCGACCATAGTGGACGATGCAGAAACAAATAATCAATGGCGACCGACAAATAGTGATTTGGCGGCATCAATCCTGCACCTGGCGTGACGATACCGTGCCTATCATGGTCAGTATCGCATGCGAAAGCAATGTCATAGCAATCCTTCAATCCTATCAGACGTTGCATGGCATATGGCGATGAAGGGTCCATACGTATACGCCCGTCCCAATCGACGCTCATGAAGCGAAAGCTTGGATCGACTTCGTCGCTGATTACACTCAGGTTCAAATTGTATTGCTCGCTAATTCTTGCCCAGTAATGCACGCCGGCGCCGCCGAGCGGATCAACTCCAAGACGAAGGTTTGCGCCGCGAATTGCCTTCATATCAATTATCTTGTCGAGATCGTCGACATAAGCGGCAAGGTAGTCGTATCTGTGCGTAGTGGCGGCATGCAGCGCTCTATCGAGGCGCATGCGTTTGACGCCTTTAAGCCCCTGTTCGAGAAAGCTGTTGGCTTTCGCCTCAATCCAATTAGTGACATCGGCATCTGCCGGACCACCATTCGGTGGGTTGTACTTGAAGCCGCCATTGTCAGGCGGGTTATGTGACGGCGTGATCACTATTCCATCTGCCAGTCTCATCGTTCTGCCGCGATTATGCGTAAGAATCGCCAGCGAGATTGCGGGTGTGGGCGTGTATTCGTCTTGCTCGGCCAGCATGATTTCGACACCGTTCGCAGCAAGTACTTCTATCGCGTTAACATAAGCTGGTACCGACAGCGCATGGGTATCAACCCCAAGGAAAAGAGGACCGCTGATGCCCTGACCAGCGCGGTACTCGCAGATTGCCTGATTGATTGCGAGTACATGCCATTCATTAAAGCTGTTGTCGAAAGAAGAACCACGATGACCTGATGTACCAAATGCAATACGCTGTCCCGCCACGGCTGGATCTGGCACCGCGCTGTAGTAGGCTGTTACGAGTTTGGGAATATCCACCAGAATCGACGTTGGTGCCAGTTTGCCGGCCAATGGGCTAAGCTTCATCATGTTGATTTCCGCGAAGTCGCCGGTAACGCCTGATCAGGGCATTGGTGGAACTGTCGTGATCCAGCTTAGGCTCATTCGTGCTCTCAAGTTCAGGGATAATTCGTTGCGCCAGATCTTTTCCCAGTTCAACACCCCACTGATCGAAGGAGTCAATCTGCCAAATGGCTCCTTGGGTAAAGACACTATGCTCGTACAGTGCAACCAGTTGCCCCAGCGTTTCCGGACTCAGGCGTTCGGCCAGGATGGTATTAGTCGGTCGGTTTCCTTCGCAAATGAGATGTGGCACCTGCCATGAAGGGGTGTTTTTTCCCTCAACTTGTTCCTTTGTTTTACCAAATGCCAGCGCTTCTGTTTGCGCGAACAAATTGGCCAGCAACAAGTCATGATGGCGTCCCAAGGCGATAAGCGGTTGGCAGAAACCGATGAAATCACATGGTACCAGTCTGGTTCCCTGATGGATCAGTTGATAAAACGAATGCTGCCCATTCGTACCAGGTTCCCCCCAATAAATTGGCCCAGTAGCTACTTCGACGGGTTCACCGCTGAGCTTAACGTGCTTGCCATTACTTTCCATCGTCAGTTGCTGCAGGTAGGCAGGAAACCGCTTAAGGTAATGCTCGTAGGGCAGTGTGGCGATTGTCTCTGCGCCCAGAAAATTATTATTCCAAATCGCTAGAATGCCCATGAGTACAGGTAGATTCCGATCAAACGGTGCACTCCTGAAATGGCTATCCATAGCATGAAAACCGGCAAGCATGGCGCGAAAGTTTTCTGCGCCGATGGCAAGCATTGTTGACAGGCCTATTGCTGAATTCATCGAATAGCGGCCTCCCACCCAATCCCAGAAAATAAACATATTTGCCGTATCGATACCAAATTCCGCAACGCCTTCCGCATTAGTAGATACAGCGACAAAATGACGTTGAACTGCCTTCTCATCTTTTAACTTTGACAGACACCAAGTGCGGGCCGAATAGGCATTAGTCAGGGTTTCGAGTGTTGAGAATGTTTTTGAACAAATAATGAACAAGGTTTCTTCTGGATCGAGATCGCGAGTCGCCTCTGCAAAGTCTGTACCATCGACGTTGGAAATAAAGCGAAAACACATGTCCCTGCGACTATAGTGGCGCAACGCTTCATAAGCCATGACCGGGCCGAGATCTGAACCACCGATGCCGATATTAACTACATTGCGGATCACCCGGCCAGTATGACCAAGCCAGTCCCCGCTACGCACGCTTTCGCAGAAAGCCGCCATTTGATCCAGTACAGCATGTACCTGCGGTACTACGTCCACTCCCTCAGTCTCAATTCGTTCGCTTGCCAGTGCCCGTAATGCGACATGAAGCACGGCGCGCTTTTCGCTTACATTGATCTGCTGACCACTGAACATTGCCTCAATCCGTGTAGCCAAACCACATTCGTCGGCCAACTGCAGCAGCAGTTTGATAGTTTCTTCGGTAACGCGATTCTTTGAGTAATCGAGATAGAGGCCAGCGCCTTCAGCAGCTAATCGCTCGCCGCGCTGCGGGTCGTCTGCAAATAGTTGCCGCAAATGCAGATCGCGAATCTGTCGATGATGCACCTCTAGGCTATGCCAGGCAGGTTGATCGACAAGTAGCCTGCGGGGCGGAAATATTGTTTTTTTTAAGCTCATATGCGGCTGGAGCTGGTTTTGACAAAACTTTTACTCTTGCATGCAATCACCGCCATCAAATCGTTCCATGACTTATAGAAAGATTCGATCCCCTCATGTTGCAACTGAGTGGCAAGCGAATCAACGTCTACACCGGCATCCGCAAAAACGGCGAGTTTTTTTTCTGCATCACCGCCATTCGCGGGCATGCTGCCATTTACTTTGCCATGATCGGCAAAAGCGAGTAAGGTCTTTTCGGGAATGGTGTTGATCGTGTCGGGTGCAGCAAGTGCCTGAAGATACAGCGTATCGGATGCCGCAGCGTCCTTGGTGCCAGTGCTTGCCCAAAGCAGACGCTGCTCTTGAGCACCTGCGGCTCTGAGTTTTCGCCAACGTGGAGTGACTAGCAGTTCCCGGTAGGTACAGTAGATGCGTTCGGCTATAGCGATACCCAGACGATTGGCAAGATCGGCAGGCACTTTGTTCTTGACTGCCACATCCCAGCGGCTGACAAAAATTGAAGCAACGGAGCCGACCATGGGATCAAGTCCCGCAGCAATTCGTCTTTCGATACCACGCATATACGCATCTGCCGCTGCCAGATATTGCGCGCGCGAAAATAACAATGTGACGTTAACCGGGATAGCCGAAAAAATAGATTCTTCAATAGCAACGAGCCCTGCAGGCGTACCCGGAATCTTGATGAACAGGTTTTCTCGCTGCGCAAGTGCGTGCAACTGCGTTGCTTCGCGTATTGTGCCAGCAGCATCATTTGCCAGCAAAGGCGATACCTCCAGAGACACCCAGCCGTCGATACCAGCTGTTGCATCATGTATAGGACAAAACAAATCGGCTGCTTGCGTCAAATCTTCAAGCGCAAGGTCAAAGAACAGGGTTTCAATTGAACTGACGCTGAGCGATTTTTCGTGAATTGCTTCATCGTATAAATTCGTATCGCGGATAGCGTGGTGGAAAATTGTCGGATTGGAGGTAAGCCCGGTGATAGCCAGGTCATTCACGTAGTGCTGCAGAGTATCGTTTTCTAGCAAATCGCGTGTGATGTTGTCGAGCCAAAGGCTTTGTCCTAACTGGTGAAGTTGCTGTGCAGCGTTCATGGCGATTTCCTGTTCTCTTCAACATTACGCCGCAAGTTAGCGGCACCTGCTTACATTCCGCTTACTCGTCATTTGTCTATGACGGTGTTAGCACGACTCTTTTGAATATATGAGGTAAATTCAATGGCGTCAGTACGCCAGCAAACATAAATTGACTACAACTGACATAGACTCAGCACTCCCACCATATCAATCAGATTTCGAGGTGTTTCAGGAGTTCCTCCTCTTTCCGGCTTGACCAATTCAAGCTAAGATTTTACAAATGCCGCGAAACCGGAAATGACATCAAACAACTCCTCGTCGATGCCGCTTTGCCTCTGTTGATGAAAACTGCGGTTCAAATCGTCAAGTAATTCCTCAATATTTTTCTCTGCACGTTGCATCGCTGACAGACGGCTAGCATTTTCGCTCGCCAGGGATTGGGCACATGCCATGAACACAGTCACAAAAAGGTATTCGCGCACGAAGGCAAGCAGCGCTTCATTTTTTTGATTCATGATCTCAGGCAAATTCTTGGTGGGCCAATCAACGACGGCAAGATCGCGTCGCCAAACATCGTCAAATGGCAAAAGTCGTCGGCTAACTGGCGCATAAGTTGATCCAGAAATACGACGATTGTAGAATAGGTATATCTGTGTAACGGAACCCTGCTCACGTATGGCTTCAATTGCGATTAAGATCTCACCAACCAGAATCGAAATCGTGCTCGTTGAATTGGGCAATGAAAAGCTTCTTTCAGCAACCATCTTGGTTTCGGCTAATCGTGATTCAATGCGTTCGCCAACAGCCCATACCATTTTTTTCCCTGGTAGCAAGGCCAGGGTAGTGTCCACAAAGTCCACCATCACGTCGTTGAATTGACCGACAAGTCCCTGGTCAGAACCGAACACGATTGCGCCTATTCCGTCTGCTTTTTTTTGTAGAGTTGACGATGGAACAGCTGGTGCATTCTGACGAAGACAGGCAGTCAATCCCAATTGTACGGTTCGATAATAGTCGTCGAGCGAACGCAAGGCGTTTTCGTACTGTCCAATACTGGACGCAGCCACAGCCTTCATTGTACGCACTACGGATTGAAGATTTGCAGCGCTGTCAATTTTGTGGCGCAGACTTGTCATGGTATCGCTCATGGCAGCGTCTCGTCAGCAACCTTGGGTTTCAATTTCAATTTGTCGTTCTTTAATGCATTTACTTTTTCGTTTTCCAATTCTTGCAATTTTTTTGTTTTTGATTCATTACTGTCTGGCACAGTTTGAAATTCAATGAGTGCTGTACGAGCTATTTGGAGTATACAGGCCCTATCCTCTCCGCTCAAAGTATCTGCACTTTCAAATCGTGCGCTTACGGCTGAGGGCAGGCTTGGAGCTGCCATGCGAACGGCATGCTCTGCGTCATTCATACGGTTAAGCGGGACAGTATCAAACAGCTTGCCGGTCAAGGCAAGTAACACAGCGATTTGTGAAGACACTGAAACTGGTGCAGACTCGGGCTGTTTGAGGCAAGCGCGAATCCGTAATCCGTGCTCAATAATTGCCGATGTGTTTTCATCAAGCTGAGCACCAAACCTGGCGAAGGTTTCTAGCTCCTCAAACTGGGCATAAGCGAGTTTGAGATCACCTGCTACCGCCCGGTAGGCAGCACTCTGCGCTTTGCCCCCAACTCTGGAAACCGATTTTCCTACGTCGACAGCAGGAAGAATACCTAATTCAAATAGTGAAGGCGACAAGTAAATTTGACCATCCGTAATCGAAATCAGATTGGTCGGAATATAAGCTGAGATATTTTGCGCCTGGGTTTCAATAATGGGCATTGCAGTGAGAGAACCACCTCCCCGTTTTTCGCAAAGATGCGTGGCGCGCTCAAGCAGTCGCGAATGAATGTAGAAAATATCGCCTGGAAACGCCTCGCGTCCAGGTGGTCGGCGTAGTAGAAGAGACAGTTCGCGGTAGGCCCGCGCATGCAATGTGAGATCATCATATACAATCAGCACATCGCGTCCAACCTCCATAAAATACTCTGCGATACTGGTCGCCGCATAGGGCGCGATGTAGGTAAGACCGGGCGGGTCGTTTCCATCTGTCACGACGACAACCGTGTAATCCAGTGCATCTTTTCCCCTCAACGTAGCCACTGTCTTTGCTACAGCAGAGGCACGCTGACCAATCGCGCAATATACACAAACTACATTCTTTCCCAACTGGTTGAGAATAGTGTCGATAGCAATTGCTGTCTTCCCTGTTTGTCTATCACCAAGTATTAGTTCGCGCTGGCCAAGTCCAATCGGTATGAGCGCGTCTATCACCTTCAAGCCCGTTTGCAGAGGTACAGTCACCGAAGCACGGTCCATGATGGCAGCTGCAGCCCGCTCGATTGGTAATCGTTGACTAGAAACCACTGCACCGTTACCATCAAGTGGCCGCCCAAGTGGATCAATGACGCGCCCCAGCAAACCATCTCCGACAGCTACGTCCATGACGCGGCCGGTGCGTTCGACGTCATCACCCGCATGTAATTGCCAATAGTCGCCTAGCAGCACAATACCTATTTCATCCTCGTCGACGTTGAATGCAATACCGTACACGTCACTTTGAAATTTCACCAGCTCTTCATAGCCGACACCAAGAAGACCCGAAACATGGGCTACACCATTGGAAACGCTGGTGATTAAGCCCATTTCTCGCGGGACAAGTTGCTGCGTGAAAGCGTCCCGCCCCACAATTAGTCCGGAAAATGCCTGATCGAAAGCCACTTTTAACTGATTGGGCAACGCGCTCATTTTTTCGCCTCGCCCAAAGCCACTGAATGCTCGGCTGAGGGTTCAGGTATCGCAACTTCAGCGGTGACCTCCAGTTTAGATTGCGTTATCACAGATGCAGCGATGCTATTTTCCATTTGGTCGATATAGTCAACCATATTCCATGAGATTCTCTGACCATGGATGCTTAATTCAATCCCACTGATCAATTTTGGCGCGGTCTCAAAATGGACGTTCACGGTGGAATTCAATAGCGCATTGAGTTCCATTTGCAGTGCAGTTTCTTGCACCTTTGGCAGATCGAAGGCGCTGCGCACACGTACCGGATCGGATATGCCTTTCATTGCGACGACCAGACTGGCTCTGTCCCCGTCGTTAAGTGCGCGCAGGCGGTGCAAGAACATCTCGGTTATGCGTTCCTCCAGCTTCGTATCTGCGAGATCGATCAGCGTTTTTCGAGTGATGGCAAAAACTTCCTCGTGAGTACGACGAATGATCTCCTCATGCAGATTATGTTCTTCACTTTCCATTTGTAATTGTTGCTTGGTATGCAAAGCTTCTGCCGTCGCCCGCGCGGCGTCGATCAAACGCAGACGTTCAGTATTCGCATCATTTGTGGCCTGCTCAAGTAGCTCTGACCGTTGCTGGTCGAACGAGGCGTTCTTTTTCTGAAACTCATCCTGTTCCGCCAGAGCATCGACTCGTTTTGCGTTAGCATCAGCCAGTTCTTTTGCGATGCTTGCCTCTCGCCCATCAATGGCATCCAAGATGGGTTTATACAGAAACCGTTTCAGCAACCAAACCAAAACCAGGAAGTTGAGTGTTTGTGCACCGACGGTGAACCAATCAATCAGCATGACTATTTCCCAGCAACATGGGCGATCACAGTGTTCCAGAATGGATTAGCGAAAATGAGTATCATCGACACAACAAAGCAATAAATCGCAGTGGACTCAATCATTGCCAGACCGACAAACAAGGTGCGTGTGATGGTGGCAGAAGCATCGGGCTGTTGCGCCAGCGCTGTAAGTGCAGTGGCAACCGCTCTACCCTCAGCCAATGCCGGTCCCAGGCAACCGAATCCGGTGGTGAGGCCAGCGATGACAATTGATGCCACTGCGATAATGGTCATACTATCCATGGTAGTTCCTTCTTTTACTTGCTTTAATCATTGGCATCCACCATAGGTGGCAGAAGTGGGTCAACCTTTGGCGCAATCTTGCGCTTGCGAACACGTGTGGCGGCGGCGATGTAAACCGCAGCCAGAATAAAGAAAATGTAGGCTTGCACCATACCGGTAAGTAGGCCCAATGCAGTCATCACGATCGGGAACAGAAAAGGTGTGATAGTGAGTAAAATAGCGACAATCATCGCTCCACTCATCATGTTGCCAAACAGGCGGACAGCCAACGCCAACGTGCGCGACAGCTCACTGATGAGATTGAACGGTAGCATGATGATGGTCGGCTCTATATAGGATTTCAGATAGCCGACGATTCCTTGGTCCTCGATACCGAACATAGGCACTGCCACAAGCACGCATAGAGCCAGTGCTGTCGTAGTTGAGAGTGAACCCGTCGGTGGTTCGTAGCCCGGAATGATCGTACACAAGCTAGCAGTCGCAACGAACAGGAACAAAGTCCCCAAAAAACCGATATATTTCCTCGGATTACGCAGGCCAACGTCCACGATTTGCTTGTTGATGGTGGTAATAATGATTTCAAGCAGATTTTGCCAGCGCGACCGCCGCATGTCGATAGACAATCTGCGGGTGATGTATTTTGAACCAACTACCAATATCAACATCACCCCCCATGTATACGCAATGGTGGCATTGATCTTGAGAACACCATATTGCCAGAAGATCATTTCATCAGGACTAAGTCGCACGATTGGACTTCTCCACTGGTTGAGTAAGCGAAACAATAGTTGATCGCGTAAAGTACATCACCAAGGTGCGTGCCATGAGAAATCCTAGTACACATGCCAGCAGCCTCTGCCAGTGACCGTTCGTCACAAAATGAAAACCAATCAAAGTAATAGCCATGCGCAGCAGCAAGCTGACTGAAAGCCATATTACTGACCGTGTCGATGCCATAGCGTGGCGAACAGTCCACCAAAGGCCACCAAAAAAGAAACCGCCGAAACCGACGCCAGCTATCAATGCAATTGCCAGTGACAAGATATCATTCATCGCCAGCCTCATCTTCCTCCCGCATTGCCATCTCCTCCTTAGCGACCCAGTGCCACGCGTTGAAACAACCAAGCACCAGACCAGCCACAAGTAACGCTAAGGTCCATGAGCGCCCATCTGGATTGCGCTGATCTAACCAGTGTCCCAACGCCGCACCTAGTAGCGTGGGAACAACTATTGACCAGCCGATCAATCCCATCATACCCATACCAAACCAGACACCCTGATTCTTGTTGCCACTCGCCTTGAGCTTGCGTCGTGCTTTCGCACCAACCTCGTCGGCCAGAGTTGGCGGTACTTTAATTATTTTTCCGGGTTCATTATTCATGGTGAAAATTGGCAAAGCCTCGCAAGAATCCAGTCTCCAATTTCGCCATGACTGTGCGCACATTTTGCTCGCGTACACCCACGGTCAAAAATTCCCGCTCAACAGCATCTCGTAATTGCGCAAGATCGGTTCCACCTATTGCCTGGCGCACCGACACAAGGACATTCGTGCCAGCCTTGACCAGCACGCCTTGATCGACTGCCACAAAGACCTCGCCATCGGCTAAGGTTTCGTAGATGAATATCCCTGGCGCCAGCGCTACAACACAATCGAGTCGATGTGGAAGAAGCCCAAATGAACCCTCTGGCATCTGAGCCACAATGCGCATGACGCTTGTGGTGTCGACGAATATCTTGAACGGTAAAAGGATCTTGAGATTCATGCTGTGGTCGCCACATCAGATTCACCTTCGGCCGTCGATTTTGATGCCAAGCCAGGATGCAGGTGTGGTACTGTCACGACTGGCTTATCTACTTTCTGATTTGCAATTGCTTCTTCTATCGCACCGATCATATATAGCGAACTTTCAGGCATGTCTTTGAATTCGTCACGTAAAATCCGTTCACATCCATCCAACGCATCTTTCAAGCTCACCAATTTCCCTTGATGGCCGGTAAATTGTTCGGTCGTAAAAAATGGTTGCGTGAGGAAACGTTCCAGGCGACGTGCGCGGGCAACAACCTTTCGGTCTTCTGGCGAAAGCTGCTCGAGACCAAGCATCGCAATGATGTCCTTGAGTTCCGCATACTGCGCAAATGTGCGTCGGATTTCTTGTGCCAATGCGTAGTGTCGTTCGCCTATAATCCCGGGTGTCGCCATCTTGGAACTCGACTGCAGGGGATCGATGGCTGGAAACAGGCCTTCGCTGGCCCGCTTGCGCGACAGTACAATAGAGGCAGACAGATGTGAAAATGTATGCACCGCGGCAGGATCGGTGAAATCGTCAGCAGGTACATACACTGCTTGAATAGATGTAATGGCACCGCCATCCGTGTTGGCTATGCGCTCCTCCAGGCTTGACAACTCCGTCCCCATGGTCGGCTGATAACCCAAGCGCGAAGGCATCTGCCCCATCAGACCTGATACTTCCGAACCAGCTTGGATGAACCGGAAAATATTATCGATCAACAGAAGTACATCACGGTGTTCGTCATCCCGAAAATATTCGGCCATCGTCAACGCTGCATGACCTACACGAAAACGACTACCCGGCGGTTCATTCATCTGGCTGAATATCATGGTCATGTTGGGCAGTACGCCAGCTTCTTTCATATCGTGGTAAAGCTCCTGGCCTTCGCGGCAACGTTCGCCAATTCCACAAAAAATGCTGACACCGTCCTGGTGGCCGACCATGTTGTGAATCATTTCAGTAAGCATGACTGTTTTACCAACGCCCGCTCCGCCGAACAAACCGGTCTTTCCCCCTCGCTCAAGCGGCACCAGCACGTCAATGAGCTTGATGCCAGTCGCAAAAATTTCGGATTTATTTGACCTACCGGCCAGCGGCGGCGGTGCCCGATGCACTGATCTCCATTGCACATCCAAGGGCGCGGGCTGGCCATCAATCGCATTGCCGAACACGTCAAACATACGGGAGAGAATATTTTTTCCAACTGGTACCTTTAATGGCCCACCAGTGTCTTTCACCTCCATACCGCGAGCCAAACCTTGGGTGGGAGTCAACGCAATTGTACGAACATGGGTCGCACTGGGCTGGGTCAGCACTTCGAGAATGATGCGCCCTTCATTTGCATGAAGAACTGTATGGATCGGTGGCAGGAGGCTATCAAAACGAACGTCCACTACACTACCATGAACCGAGATTACAGTTCCCCGATTGATGGATCGCATTTCCTCCAAATTCTTCGCCATGTTTTCAGTTAGATGCATTTCGGCATTCACAGGAATGTTGTTTCGATAAAGCGAAAAAGTCTGTTATCTGTTATGAATGGTAGCGACACAGGTGCGGTCAATGCTTGTTGCCCACGTTTCGTATAACTATAATGTCAAAATCTATGAGACCTGTCTGTGCGTTGTAGCACAGTTATCTTCAAAGCTCGCTGCTCTATACTAGGGGCTGTTAACAATCAAGCGATCCAGATGTAAGCGCAAACGAAGTTAAGGAAAGACAAGTAGTTACGAGCCAGTTTTTCATAGCGTGTTGCGATGCGTCGGAATTGCTTGATTCGATTAAAAAAACGTTCGACCAAGTTACCGTCTTTATACAGATGCCGATCAAAGTCGCGCTGAACCACGCGATTGCGCTTGGACGGAATGACTGCTGTCGCACCGCTGGCGTGAATGCTGTCAATCAGATCGTTGGCATCGTAGCCCTTGTCGCCCAGTACCGCATCGGTTTTCAAACCTTCCTGCAGCGGTTTGGCTTGCGTAATATCGGCCACCTCGCCACCAGTCAACAGTCAGCGCACTAGATTGCCGTGCGCATCGACAACCGCGTGAATTTTGCTGGTCCATCCACCACGCGAGCGACCTATCGCTTGATACCCTTCTTTTTTTGGGCGCCAGCCGCATGTTGGTGCGCACGTACAGCCGTACTGTCGATCATCAGCATTTCCAAAGCACGATCACCACTGACGGCTTCGATCAAGCGCTGCCATACACCCGACTCACTCCAGCGCTTGAACCTCATGTACGTCGTGTGCCAATTGCCCAATTCAGACTGCAAGTCCCGCCACGGCGAACCCGTACGTACGATTCAGAGCACCACTTCAAAAAATAGACGATTATCCTGCGCGATCGCCCCGGGATCGCTCGGCTTGCCCGGCAATAGCGGGGATAATTTCTCCCATTGGTCATCGCCCAATAGTTTCCTGATCTCTTGCATCTTCGGTACTCAGTTATTCAAATACCGAATGTAGACACATTTTATTGATTGTTAACAGGCCATAAGCATCTCGACGGAACTTAACATTGGTTGAGGTCACATCGGCCGCGGGGATTAATCAGATACAGACGCACCGACTGGTGCAGTTGAAGTTACTGGTGTTGGCGCGCACCGAATATTTACATTACTGGCTCAGATTGGTTATCAAGCGATTAATTCGCTGCTAATGTCCAACCATGTTAAGAGACTAGATTTGGGTGCTTTCGATAACTGAATAAAAATAGCTCCCATATCCTAGCCAATACCTGTGTGCAGTGTTTATTCTGTCAAACAGCGTCGTAAATTTTCCAGTTGTCAGCGCGGGGCGTTTCCAGAGAGATTCACAGAAGCCCTTGCGGCTATTGGATCGACGAAAATTACCTGGACGCTGAATTTCAATTGAAGTGGAAAATTCTCTGCGCTGTTTAACAACCAAGGGATTTACGCCGGATGACATGGCGCAGCGCACACCGGAAATGCAACGCTTGCAAAAGCGGGGAGAGAATATTTACTACACGCCACTGTCTGAATCGAAGCACCATATTTTGATTGACGACATGAACCGCGCCAAGCTCGATAAGTTCATTGCAGATGGCTACAAACCAGCGGTTATACTGGAAAGCAGTCCTGGAAATTACCAGGCAATCGTGACAGTGCCAAAGCTCGGAACTGCCCATGATCGTGATGTGGGCAACCGACTCAGTGACCGACTGAACAAGGAATACGGCGACCCGAAATTATCGGGCTGCATCCACCCGCACCGCGCACCATCGTATCAGAATCGCAAGCTGAAACACCGGCGCGACGATGGTACTTTTCCAGAGGTGAAATTACTCAAGGCGGAAAAGCGCGAGTGTGACAAGACACTGCATGTATCCCGCGAGATTGATGCGGAATATCAGAAGTTGGCACAGCAAAAAACGCAGCAAAAAGAGCGCGAACCAAAAGCGGAAATCAAGATTGACGCGCCAGCCGGTGGCGTGGCGCAAGCCTACCAAAAACACTATGAGGATGTGATTGCTCGACAGCGTGGCGGGGCGATTGACCTATCGCGCGTGGACTCGATGATTGCGGTTCGCCTGCGCGTCACAGGCTATCAGCAAGGCGAGATTGCAAATGTGGTAAAGCAGTGCGCACCGGCCACCAGACCGAAGGAAGAAGCCCGTGACTGGAACGACTACGCGCAGCGCACCGCCCGCTATGCCTACAGCGCCGCAGGCGACCGTCAAGCTACCGAGCTTGGCAAGTACCGCCAGCAGTGGGAGAAGCTGGAAGGGCGTGAGCCAGTTAAGCTGCTACAGAAGAAGCAAGAAATTGTGCAGGAAGTGCAGGAGAAGGCGCAGAAGATCGAGCGGGACAACGCACCGAGTATGAGTCGCTAGCATTCGTGGCTTGTTTGAGCTACAATAAAACTTATTCATAGGAGATTAATCATGGCTGCAACAGCATTTGTCCGGGCGCGGATAGACGAAACGCTAAAAAACGAAGCCGCTGCCGTGCTGGCTGGTATGGGGCTTACTGTGTCTGACGTGGTGCGTATTGCGTTGACCAAAATTGCCAAGGAAAAGGCATTGCCGTTCGATATGCGCACGCCCAACAAAACGACGGCAATAACATTGGTAAAGAGCGAGCGCGGTGAAGATGTGTACCACGCTAAAGATGCTGATGATCTGTTTGGACAGCTTGGTATTTAATGCGTCAGCCTGACTATTCCGGCCAGTTCAAACGCGACGTGAAGCAGTCGCAAAAACGTGGCAAGGATATGGACAAACTCAAGACTTTGCTGGGCTTGCTCATCGAAGGTAAACCTCTTTCCGCCAGCTATCTCGACCACCCGCTGAAAGGCGGATGGCGTGGTTTTCGGGATGCGCATATTGAGCCTGATTGGCTGTTGATTTACAAAATTGTCGAGGACGTTGTGAGGTTCGAGCGTACCGGGCGACATTCGGATTTGTTCGATGAATAAATCCAGCAAGCAGCTTGAGCTTGAAGCCTTGGCCGCCGTGGGCGAAATGCTCTTGTTCGACACGGCCAGGGGCAACCCTGAAGAAGTCGCTCACATCATGTGATGTGCGCGGCTTTTTGTTCGTTCAGAAAGTGTCTTCCAGTATCTCAGCGAACTATGTGCAGAGGTTGGCAGTGATGCGACTTGGCACGAAAAAACGGTTGAAGAATTGCAAGACCGCGAGGACTTACAGACGGCCGAAACTGTGATACAGCGCATCCGTTCTGGCGAAGAACAAGCCACGCCGATTGAAGACGTAATAGCGACTCTTAAGGCTGGCTATGCCTGTCAAACAGCGTCGTAAATTTTCCAGTTGTCAGCGCGGGGCGTTTCCAGAGAGATTCACAGAAGCCCTTGCGGCTA
>NZ_JASJXN010000041.1:0-37967 GCF_035018705.1 Undibacterium sp. RTI2.2
ATCCGTATGGCAATGCTTATCTTGATGATGGTACCTTTTACGATGATAGGCGGAATCGCTGGTTTAGCACTGGCGGGCTTGCACTTCTCTGTTTCTGCTGCAGTAGGATTCATCGCAGTAGCGGGCATCTCTGTACAAAACGGCGTGATTATGCTGGAGCAAATATTAGAATTTGAGAAAACCAGCCGTGCTGATTTTTCTAGCGCAATTGAAGGCGCGGTAAGCCGGCTCAGACCGATATTGATGACTGCATTGATGGCAGGTTTAGGTTTATTGCCAGCCGCGTTATCGCACGGAATCGGCTCAGAAACCCAACGCCCGTTTGCGGTCGTGATTGTGGGCGGCATTGTCTCAGCAACTTTTTTCACTCTGCTGTTACTGCCGTTGAGCTACCGCTTATTTAAGGATAAAGCGAAGGAAGAAGAGGAGTAAGGGAAAGTAATGACGATCGATGAATTAATTAATACTCCCCATAGGTATATTTTAATTGTCCATACATTATATGGTCGATATAGGATTTTTATAAAAAATTATGGGGAGTATATTAAATTGATCAGCCAAAATCTGACCAAAAAGTGACTTAACCGTCAATTTATTGACTTAGGAGAATACGATGTCCAAGAAAGAAATCACCATACCAAGATTGATGATCTGCCTGCCGAGCATCTGTGCTGCGCTGGCAACCAGCACACCGAATGCCTTTAGCCAAGAAGCTGATCTGGCGCCAGCGGCCAAAGACAATCTTAAGCATGGCTGGGTAAGCAATCTCTACGATGCGAAGTCTGATCGGAAAAACTTGCCTGAGTGTCTGGAAAAACTCACGGACTCAGAGCGCGACAATAAGCATTTCGCCAAAATACATTACCAGCATGCACGTCGTGGCTTGAATACCATTGCTGAAGTGCCAGAATCCATGAGCTTAAAATTGGATGATGAAGTCGAAGTAGTGCCAGAGAATTGCGAGAAAGGGAAGTTTGCCCATATCGTTAAGG
This sequence comes from Undibacterium sp. RTI2.2, assembly GCF_035018705.1. NCBI lineage: Bacteria > Pseudomonadati > Pseudomonadota > Betaproteobacteria > Burkholderiales > Oxalobacteraceae > Undibacterium > Undibacterium sp. RTI2.2. Next base: position 993 of record NZ_JASJXN010000041.1, read on the forward strand.
TCTTGTCTGCTCATTAAGCAAGCATCAAAACGGATTGGCGAAGTAGTTGGTGATCTCTGACAAAGTCACATCGGCTGTACGCTGTTTACATGATCTGAGCAGGAATGATCTAAGTAGCAACGCTCTGAACAGCCGCCGTCATTTCGATCTCTACTTTGTAATCAGGATGAATCAATTTTGCGCCTGTGGTCGAGCGTGCCGGAGCGTGGCCCGGCGCTACCCATGTGTCCCAGGCATCATTCATCGCGGCATAGTCGCCCACTGATGCCAGATAAATTCTGGCGGAAACAATATTCGTTTTATCAGCGCCTACTTTGGCCAGCAGACGATCGATAAAATGCAAAATCTCGCGAGTCTGTCCCATCACATCTAAGGAAGTATGCTCAGCAACTTGTCCTGCGATATAAATTAATTTAGCAGTACCAAGATCGACTACGGTCATCTCGCTAAAACGTGGTCCCATTTCAAAACGCAGAATTTCCATATCGTCTCATTCTCTTTTTGTTTGCTTATTTTGTTACCGAGGGCAGCGTATTGGTAATGCTATGTTGGCCTGGCTATCCGCGCCTCGCTATTTTGACGCTGCCATGTCTTTAGTCACCGTTGCAGAATTTCTGTTCCACCAACCGCCGCCTAAAGCCTGGAACAATGCAACGGTGTCCGTCAAACGAGCTGCCTGCGCCTGTACTAAATTTAACCGGGATTGCTGATACGCTTGCTCGCTGCTCAACACATTTGCGCTACTTATATCGCCTAATGCCAGTTGCCGTTGAACAATCGCCAGACTCTTGGCAGCAGCCCGCTCTGCCCTTTGTGCAGCCTTCAGCGCAACCGCGTCTGATTGTATCGCGATCAAGGCATCTGCCACATTTTGGAAAGCATTGATCACAGTCGCGCGGTATTGCGCGGCCGCTTGATCATACGCGGCCTGCGCTGCACCCTGCCGATGTTTTAGCGTACCGCCATCAAAAATAGGTTGCGTGATATTGCCTGCCAAAGTCCAAAAACCGGTACCCGCTTTAAACAGATCACTGATAGAACTGGCAGCAGAGCCATAGGTATTCACACCCAAACTAATATTCGGCAAACGGTTAGCAACAGCAACACCAATCGCGGCACTGGCGGCATGTAATTGCTCCTCTGCGGCACGGACATCTGGCCTATGCTCAACCAATGATGCGGGTAGCGTTAGCGGTAACTCAGCTGGCAGTTGCAAGCTGTCTAGCGTGAAGATCGTAGTAGCAAGACCGGACGTATGTTCGTTATTAGATTTATCCTTGGGTTCGCTCTTGGGTTCGCTCTTGGGTTGGCTATTGGATTCGATCTCAAACCCATCCGGCAAGCGCCCGGCAAGCGCACTTAATAAATCTCTTTGCAGGGCTAATTGTTTTTCTAAGGTTGGCAACGCCACTTCTGTATTTGCCAGCGCAGACTCTTGTGCCGCGACATCAATCTGTGCGATTTGTCCCAGCGCATACTGACGTTGAATCATCTTCATCAACTGAGTCTGAATGGCAATAATTTCTTTTGTCGCGGTAATCTGGCCGCGTAAAGCAGCCTCTTGAATTGCTGCCACCACGACATTAGACGTCAGCGTTAAATAGCTGGCTTCTAACTGAAATTTTTGTGCCTCTGCCTGCGCCTGCAAAGACTCGATCTGGCGGCGATTACCACCAAACACGTCTAAGGTATAAGACACGCTGACCTGCGCCGTATGCAAGTTGTAATAGCTAGCACCGGAAGAAGCCGGACTGGCGAGGGTACCAGCAATTTTCTGTCGGGTTGGCAAATACGACGCTTCGACTGAAGGGAACCACGCGCCTTGCTGTGCATAGACATTTTCCATTGCGCCACGCAAAGCGGCCTGCGCTGCTTCTACAGTCGGATTTTGTTTTAGACTTGCCTCGACCAGGGTACTTAATGCAGGCGATTGAAATAGCTCCCACCACTGCGCGGGAATATCACTTTGGATAAATTTTTGTGACTCCAGATTTTTATCTATGCCGCTATCCGGTTGATTTTTCACGCTACCGTTTGATGCAGGAACGGATACAGTGTCAGACATATAGGCCGATGGCAGCATAGTCGCCGGACGCACATAATCAGGTCCTGCAGCACATCCGGATAACAGCAGCAAGCCAGCGATGGACGACCAATATGCTCGCACTTTTACCATTGCATTCTCAGTCACAATTTTTGCCACGATGCGCTCTATAACATCAGCCGGTTTTTTGAATAAATTGTGAAACATAGGATACTTCATCAAGAGCCGATTCAGATTTTTCATTATCGATTCTGCCTTAATCGCAAACCCCAAGTTTTGCTCTCGAACAGACGTTCCATCGCAAAATAGTAAGTGGGTAGAATAAATAAAGTCAGCAAGGTTGATACGATCAAACCACCGACGACTACGGTTGCCAGTCCACGCTGGACATCGGTGCCAACGCCAGTTGCCAGCGCTGCAGGTAGCATTCCGAAGGCAGCGACAGTCGCCGTCATCAAGACAGGGCGCAGGCGCTCGGTTGCACCTGCAATGACGGTATCGTTTAGCGGCAAACCCTGACCGCGTACACGGCGGAAGTTAGCAACCATGATGATGCCGTTTTGTACCGACACTCCAAACAAGGCAATAAAGCCGACTGCGGTTGCGACGTTTAAAGTCTCGCCAGTCACATGCAAGGCAACAAGTCCACCCAAGGTCGCCATTGGTACCACACCCAAGATTAAAATGACCTGACGGATTTTTCCAAACTGGAAGAACAGCAATACGGACATTAGCGCCAATACCACGCCTAAAATAACGATTAGCCTTGCGTGAGCCCGTCGTTCATTCTCAAACTGCCCTGCCCATTCGAGCCGAATTTTCTGCGGATTAATTTTGATCTCAGCATCAATCCTTTGTTGCGCTTCTGCCAAATAAGAAGTGAGATCACGTCCACGATTATCGATACGGACAGTGATCTGACGTTCACTCGCCTCATGTGAAATCGTACTTTCTCCGGTCTGGAATTTGATACTGGCAACTTGCGATAAAGCGATCTTTGCGCCGCTTGAGCTGTTTAATGTCAGGCTACCCAAGGACTCAGGATTGTTTTTGCTGGCTTTAGGAAAACGTGCCGTCACATTGTAAATACGATCGCCCACATACACCGATGAGATCGCCGCACCGCCAACTCCGGTCTGTATCAGGGCGGCGATATCTGCTGTGTTAATACCGTAACGTGCAGCCTGTTCTCTATCCACTTTAATCACGACTTGCGGTATCGGCGGCTCCTGGAATAAGGATGCCGAGGCAGTACCGCGTATCGTCTGCAAAATATCGACAATCTGATTACCAATACGGCGATTTTCTCTCAGATCGTCACCATACACACGCAAGACTAATGGGCTATGCGCACCACCGATCGCGTCATTTACACCGTCAATAATCGGCTGACTGATGCTGATAGAAAATCCCGGCATAGTGGCAAAACGCTGATTCAGGCGTTTGATCAGGTCGGCCTTGCTACCGCCATTGGGCCACTGATCGTAAGGCTTTAATCCGACTGGCACTTCCATATGCGATGGCGTCCACGGATCAGTACCGTCATCATTGCGACCAAGCTGAGTGACGACGTAAGAAATTTCTGGAAACTCTTTTAAAGTTCTGCGCAAATCACTCGCCATCTCATTAGCTTTTTCGATAGAAATACCGCTGGGTACTTGCACCTGTAGCCACAGCGCTCCCTCATCAATATCAGGTAAAAATTCGCGTCCCGCTGTTGAGCCGAGAATGGTGACGCACACCAGCGTCAATGCGCCTATGCCGTACGCAATCCAGGTATTTTCTAACGAATGACGCAACAGACTGGTGTATCTTTGGGTTAGCCAGACTAAGGGGCGGTTATGAAATATTTTGCGCGGTTTGCGCAGAGCGGTAAACGCAAGTCCCGGGATCAATACCAGTGCGCATACTAGAGCACCTAACAAGGCATAAGAAACCGTATAAGCCATCGGCGTTAACAACTTGCCCTCCGCACGCTGGAATGCGAATAAGGGGATGTAGGCAGCGATAATAATCAAGGTCGCAAAAAAGATCGGGCGCGCCACTTGCCCTGTCGTGCGCAAGACATCTTCTTCTGATAATTCAACATCAGGATTTTTCTCGCGACGCAACAAGATTGCCTCCATAACGACAATCGCGCCATCGACAATAATGCCAAAATCAATCGCTCCGAGTGAGAATAAATTGGCAGGCATTTTGGTCGCCGCCATAATGATAAAGACCGTGACCAGCGCAATCGGTATTGCCACAGCAGCTACAACCGCGCTACGTGGGCTACCCAAAAATAAGATCAGTACCAGACAGACTAAACCTATGCCTTCCAACACGGTATGGCTGACTTTATGTACCGTTAGTTTGACCAGATCATCACGATCAATGTAGGGCACAATCTTGACACCCATAGGCTCCAGCTTTTTGCGTAGCTGCTCTACTTTTGCATGCACGCCTTGCAAGACCATAGAAGGGTTCTCATATTTAAGCATGAGCACAATGCCTTCTACGGTGTCTGGATTATTGTCTTTACCCAGAATGCCTTCACGTTCCTGATGTCCGTATTGCAGCTTGCCGAGATCACGTAGCAGTACCGGAACACCGTTATTTTGCGTGACCACAACCGTCGCCAGATCATCCAGCGAATGCACCTGCCCGATGCCGCGGATGACATAACTTTGCTCGCCACGTGCAATCCGGCCACCGCCTGCATTGGCGCTATTGGCGTTGATCGCGGTTACCACATCATTCAACACCACGTTGTAACGTTGCAGCTGGGTGGGGTCAAGTTCTAACTGAAATTGTTTGGTAAATCCGCCAAAGTTATTCACATCTGCAATGCCGGGTACCTGCTTAAATCCGGGGATCACGATCCAGCGCTGAATCTCGGATAACTCCATCAGATTTTTGGTATCGGATTCCAGCGTATACCGAAAAATTTCTCCCGCCGGCCCAGAAACCGGCCCCAGACCCGGCTGCACACCAGCGGGTAACGAGACTGATGCAATACGCTCCAACACACGTTGGCGTACGAAATAATCATCTGCACCATCCTGAAACACAAGAGTGATCAAAGACAATGCGAACGTGCTGCTGGAACGCATCGTAACTAAGCCTGGCGTATTACTCAGCGCGCGCTCTAGTGGCGTGGTGATTTGTTGCTCTATTTCTTCCGCAGCCAGACCCGGCACTTGGGTAGAAACCTGTACTGTGACATCACTTAAATCGGGATAGGCTTCGACTGCCATTTTTTGCCATGACACGTAACCATACATCGAAATCACAATCGCCAGCACCCATGCCAGATGACGCCGCCGGAAACATAAAGCGATGAGCTGGTTAATCATTGAGCAGCACTCCACCGCGTACGACCACACGATCTGTTGCAGTCAGACCGGACAAGATGGTCACTTTGTCGTTATCCTCATGACCCAATTCCACGCTGCGGCGTACAAACGTCCACGGAGCAACTTCAACAAATACGGTGATGTCGTCATTGTTCATTAACAAAGCCGAAGTTGGGATCGTAATAGGTGTAATAGAGGCCAGCTGTGACGCCTGCGCTTGAGGTGTTGATCCGGCTTTGGTTGTTTGCATAGTTTGCGTAAGCAAAATACTAGCCGTTGCAAACATATTCGGCTTGAGCTTGCCATCCTGATTGGCAAAGCTGATGCGCACTTTATTGCGTCTGGTGTCTGGCTCCAGCACGGCACTGACAAAGGCGACCGTGCCATGAAACGTCTGGTTAGGGTAAGCAGGTAAGTTAATATCTACCGACTGACCTTTAGCGACGGAAGAGACCAATTGTTCTGGCACATTGGCAGTGACCCAAATCTGGTTGAGATTAGCAACGGTCATCAGACTCGCTGTAGCGTCGTTCAGATAGGCGCCGCTGCCCACAGTAAGCGCAGTGACCACGCCTGAGATAGGTGCAGTGATGCTGAGTAATCTGGAACTGGCTTTGGTGTGGATGTTGATGGCATTACCAGTATTGCTGGTAATGCTGGTATTGCTTTGGAGCGTGCTTGTGGATCCATTCAATACCTTCAGACGGGTTTCAGCACGTCGCGCTTCTGCTTGGGCTTGTACATAATTGCTAGTCGCTTGCTCAAAATCTTTGGCGGCATTACCACCCGCAGCATTCACGCCACGCGCGCGCTCCAGCGCTTTATGCGATAACTCCAGGCCGTCCTGCGCTTTATCAACATCAGCATAGGCTTGCGCCAAATCCGGCGAGCTGATGAGCGCCAGCACTTGCCCTTGTTTAACGACATCCCCCAGCTTTACTTTTAACTCGACCAAACGCCCGGTCAACGGCGGCAAAATATTGACTGTCAACGAAGGGTCAGCCTCCACCGTCGCAGGTACGGTAATGATGTGCGATGGCACCGACGTTGCCACTGGCAAAACAGCCAGCCGGGATCGCAAAGGTGATTTAGCGGGGACGCTAATTTTATCGCCCTGCCGGATCATCATTTGTTCCTCATCTGATGTTTTGGCAGTTGTTGCACCAGCAGAGGCGGACAATTTGTCAGCGATCAAAACCACTAGCGCAAAGCTACCAAGCATCGCAACAAGCACCGTAAGACGTTGACGATTTTTTGTGATCGTGGAAATAGGATTTATCATTTTCATTGAGGTTTGCCTCATTGTTTATTCACACGACAATGTCAGTGCTGCAGATTTTTGGTCGTAACGACCAGTGGGGGCTAGTCTGGGTATATTTTTACCGGAAAGAAATCCAGACGATGATCGGTCTTGGGACTACTTCTCAGATGAGCAAGCAGAGTATGCAAAGTTGTTAACCAGCCACAATCAATTCAGAACCATAAAGTTTTGAATTGAGCCTTGAATTTGGCCTAGAGTTTATTTGCGGTATTTGACCTGAGAATGACGTCAGGACTCAGGTGTTGCATTTTAACGATGTGTGTCTGAAGAAATACTTAAGAAGTCCTGAATTTTTCTTCAGGATTGATGAAGAGAGAGTGAATGCTATCGCGGAGTCAGGAGGATTTAATCTGAAAAATCCGGGTGGAAATTTGGGTGAAGATTGGAGCAGTCACTGATTCAGCGATTCAGTAGTTTGGGCGGCAATTCGGACAATCATTACTGTGGTGGTTCATCAAAATGCCCGGCTAACAAGGTGAACAATAAGATTGATATACAAGCAGAACACTATTGCAAAATAAATATACTCTCACTCTGTATATATAAGTAGTCCAATTAAATACTGGACACTAAGGCATATTTTAAAAAAATAGAGGGGAGTATGTTAATTTAACGAGAAAATCAACATCCGCCAGCACTACGTAGTACACGATCTCCGAGGATGCGTACTAGCGCATACATCAGCCCTAAAAATAGTATGAATGGTGCTGCGATATTTGCGTAGGCTAGCGGCAAGAATAACCAGGACAGCGCATATCCCAAGCCACCAACTACCAAAGCCCAGCCTGCAATCCGGCGCATTGCGAGACCACGTGCTGTGCTTACTTGTTTGGGGATGCTGTTGGCAAAGACGACAACGATGACTCCCATCATCACGCTATTGCTCCGCTCGGCAAACTGACTGACTAATCCATCCGTCCATCCCAACGGTATAAGCAAAGCGAGTCCCAGCATTGAGCCAGCTAGCACTATGGCTTGCGTAATTTTACGGCGGTTGACTTGGCCTGCCGAGCCAACTGCTGCACCTGTTGGTAACAACTGACGAGCGATCCACGCGATACCGATGATAGCGAGCGCGAGGACATAAGGCCAAGGACGGGCAAGATGGAGGTAGCACAGATAGCTGCTGGCAAAAACTACCCATGTGCTGATGAGGATGGCGAATGTGCGGAGCGGTTGCTCGGAGATAGTTTTCATCATTTTCCTTCAGTTTGTGAGGATGGTGGTTGAGCATCTGGCACTGCTGCTGATGTTAATGGCGGTGACATTGGTGATGAGTCCGCCTTAAGCTGACTGCCCAGCAGTTGGGCAAACCCAAGCAAGGCGTCCTCCAGTACCGAGAGTTGCAAGCAATACACGATGGTCTTGCCTTGTTTTGAGGAAGCGATTAAATCAGCTTCACGCAGGATAGAAAAATGGGCTGACATGGTGGGTTTGGACACGTCAAAATAGTCCGCTAACTCGCCTGCCGTTTGTGGACCATTGCGCAGTAGCGCCAGTACCTGACGGCGAGTCGGATCGGAGAGGGCTTTAAATATCTGATTCATGTTTTGAAGATTAGCTAATCATCTAAATGAAGTCAAGGACTTATTTAGCCATTGGTCTAAATGATGTGTTGAATCAGTTGCGCAGAGGGAACGTGGCAATCAGGAGGAGAAAGTAACCGCTGTGACGAACGAAAAAAGTAATGAAGAAGTCAGCTAAGTTCGTAGCGAACAGCGCAAATCAACGATCAACAAGCGGCTAAAATTTGGCAGGTCATGTCGAATTGCTGTGCGAGCAAGGAGTGCATATCGGCGACTTCCAAAGGACGATAATACAAATATCCCTGGAAATAATCACAGCCGATATCTTTCAGGAATTGCTCTTGCTCTAGGTTTTCTACACCCTCTGCTACTGTCGTACAAGACAAGATGCTGGCTAGCGAGACAATCGCTTTGATGATCATTTCACTTTTTTGATTATTGCCAATCTGCGCAACAAACGAACGATCAATTTTGACGCTGCGGGCGGGGAAGTGGCTTAGTTTTGATAAGGAAGAATAGCCAGTACCAAAATCATCTATCGCAATGCCAAAGCCTTTTTCTTTCAGCGCATTTAAATGCTCTACTGCCAGAGATTCGTTCGCGATTAGACCGGTTTCTGTGATTTCAAATTCCAGATATTGGGCTGTCACCGCATACTGGGCACAAGTACGCTCTATCAGTTCCAGTAAGTCGCTACGCGCCACATCAGAGGCGGACAGATTTACCGCCACTACCGGACTGTCGCCAAATTCATCCAGCCATTGCCGGATTTGTGAGCAGGCGCTATCGAGTACGAAATTGCTGATCTCGCGGATTAAACCAGCGCGCTCTGCAATCGGAATAAATTCAACCGGGGACACATTACCCAAGCTGGAGGACTGCCAGCGTATCAGCGCCTCTACCCCAGCCAGACTGCCGTCTTGTGTGATCTTGGGTTGATATACCAGCCTGAATTCACGCTGCTTAAGGCCGTTGATAATATCGACTTCGATTTCGATACTGCGCCGGATTTCTGATTCGTCCTCATCATCAAATAAAGTCGCGCCCGATTCGCTGGAGCGGCGCGCGGTGTCTAGCGCCAATTCACTACGGCGTATCAGATCATCGGCTTCGGTCTCGTCTGTTCTGACCAGCGCGATACCTGCTGAAAACTGAACCAGCAAAGTTTCGCCATCGATCAAAATCTCTTTAGGCAAGGCATGTCGCACACGCTCGACCAGTTTAATAATATCGCCCGGCGTACTGTATTGCTCGACAACGAAGGAAAAAACAATACTGCGTAAGCGCGCACAAAAACAATCTTGCGGCAGAACAGTGGATAATTCTTCTGCGAAGCGACGCAGTAATTGATCGCCAAAATGTACGCCTAATTTTTGATTCGCATGACGGATACTATTCAGGCGAAACGAGACCAATGCAGTCACTTTATCTGGCGTAGGATTTGCCAGAAGACGCCGCAAATGCTGGCGCAACATGTCGCGGTTAGGTAAATTGGTTAAGGTATCGTGATTGGTCAAAAAGCTTTCACGCTCCTGACTCAGTTGCAAGGCATTGTGCATCGAGTACAAGTGCGAAACATCACGCAGCGCGACGATATAGTTTTCGTTTTTGGTCTGAGAAATATTTTCCATCGAGACCAATTTACCGTCACGCGTCCGGTATGCGGACATACGTAGATTGGCAACCTCTTCATTAGCCATATTATTAATAGCTGAGCTAGACGCAGATGTGTTTACTTTGAGGCGAACACTATTATCTAAAGACAACCAGTCAAATAATTGACTGCCTCTGGTGTCATTGGTGTCTTTGCTGTCAGTAGCCCCAAGAATAGTAGAGCCATTTGCGGATACCTCCGTCACACATCCCAGTAAAGCATTCGCCAGATTATTCGCTTGCAAAATTGTGCCGTTGCTATCGGTCAATACCAGCGCACTTCCCGCATTTTGAAAAATCTCGTGGTACTGGGCATGGCTAACCTCAAGCTCGACACTGGTCTTGCGGTGACGGGCAGCAGATGCATCCAGAGCATGTAGGACGCGAAATACTGCGAGCGGCACACAGACATTAAAAAATAGGAACAGCAAAGACTGAACATAGCCGTGACTATCTGGCAGCGTGATATTAATACCAGGAAAATGGAAGATCGGTTGATTATGCAGTAACAGTAAAAACGGCAAGCTATTCACCAACATCAACCCAACTGCTAGTCGGGTATTAAAAAATAATCTTGCGATGATGGGTGTGGTGTAGATAAAAATCACACCAAGTTTGGCGATTTCAAATTGATCAATAAAACTGAGCATGGCAAACGCAGCGCCATATACCGTGCCAATTAACACACCCGCACTTAAGGCAACATGGCGCGCCGAATAAAACAGGCCGATACTCAAGGCAAGGTAAAACAAGCCCACAACCCATAAGACGTGATAAGCCCCGACAGCAATCGCTTTGAGCGAACTATCAACGGCAACAATTGCTTCCAACAAAAAACCTGACACCAAAATAATACGCAAAGCGCTTATTTTCCATACGGTGTGCTCTGTTGGATCTAGCCCGCTTTCGTTAAGCGAAAGCCAGCGGAACATGATTGAACATGGGAGACATTAGAGTAATTTTATTTCCACACGGAAATTTAGATTATCGCATAAAATGCGACGAAGACTCAATTAGCATGCGTCCTTCGGGTTAAACCAACAATAAGTAATACACCTCATTGCGACCACCATGCCGTGACTAAACATGATTTAAAACATCAAATATCTTGACACTAGACGACTGGTCTAATAATATCTTGTGTTATGGACAGAATAGATCAATATCAAGATACCCGAGAACGCATACTCGCCATTGGCCAAGAGCTGATCGTGGGGCGTGGCTTTAGTGCAATCGGCTTGAATGAGATTTTGACTCGCGCAGAAGTGCCTAAAGGTTCTTTTTATCATTACTTCCAATCTAAAGAAGGCTTTGGCGTTGCGTTGTTAGAACGCTACTTTGATGATTATCATGCACGCTCTGCTCTGTTGTTTTGTAACGAATCAATCAGCTCGCGCGAACGCCTGTTAGCTTACTTTGGCAATTGGCGCAAAGTTGCCGACAACAGCCAATGTCAGGTCATGTGCCTGGCGATAAAACTGGCCGCTGAAGTCGCGGATTTGTCAGAGCCGATGCGTATCGCTTTGAGCAAGGGCATGACGCGCATCATCGAACAAATCGCGCAAGTGTTGGAACAGGCGCAGGCCGAAGGTAGTCTGTCCAAGCAGTTAGATGCCGCACAACTAGCCGAATCTTTATATGGCATGTGGGTTGGCGCGTCATTATTGACCAAGGTTAACCACGATATCAAGGCAATGGATTTAGCCTATAAACAAACGCAGCAAATGCTACAACCGCTACAACCGCTACAAACCCCTTAGCAATAAGACTGACGCAATATTAAAGACCAGGTTTTTTAATCCTGATCAAACCGAGACAGGCAATTAATTGCCTTTTATTTTTAATCCAGACTAGACGACTGGTCTATTTTATTTACTCTTAAAGGATACACATGCTTAAGCATTTACTCTCCCCTGTAGCAACCGGCAGCATCCATTTAAATAACCGCGTAGTGATGGCGCCATTGACACGCTCACGTGCAGGGCAACCTGGTGATCTACCACGCGCACTGAATGTTGAGTACTACGCACAGCGCGCCACCGCAGGTTTGATCGTGACCGAGGCTAGCCAAATCTCCCGTCAAGGTCAGGGTTATGCATGGACACCTGGCATTTATACCGACGCACAACAAGCCGGCTGGAAGCAAGTGGTTGGTGCCGTGCACAACAAAGGTGGCCGAATCGCACTGCAACTCTGGCATGTCGGTCGCATTTCTCACTCGCTGTTGCAAGAAAACGGCGCAGCACCGGTAGCACCGTCTGCGATCATCGCGGCCAATAGTCAGTGCTTCGTTGTGCAACCAGATGGCACGCCCGCCAACGTCCCGACCGAAACACCACGCGCTTTGCTGTTGGAAGAAATGCCAGGCATCGTTGCGCAATATAGTGCTGCGGCAGTACGCGCAAAACAAGCCGGTTTTGATCTGGTGGAAGTCCACGCTGCCAATGGTTATTTGTTACAGCAATTCATGTCGACCAACAGCAATGTCCGTACCGACATCTATGGCGGCTCACTGGAAAATCGCGCACGCCTGACGTTGGAAGCAGTCGATGCAGCGATTGCAGAAATCGGCGCTGACCGCGTAGGTGTTCGCATCTCGCCACACTTCGTCGCACATGGTATTGCTGATACTGAAGCCGAAGAAATGGCATTGTATTTGGCTGCAGCCTTCACCCAGCGTGATATCGCTTATTTGCATATTGCAGAACCTGACTGGGCAGGCGGTCCGGTGTTGACGGAAGCATTCCGTAAGCAATTACGTGCTGCATTCAAAGGCACATTGATTTGCTGCGGTGGCTACACCGCCGATGAAGCAGAAGCTTTGATCGCCAGCGGTTTGTCTGACGCCGTTGCATTTGGTCGCCCTTATATCGCTAACCCAGATCTGGTCGCACGTTTTGCAGCAGGCGCAGAACTCAATCAGGGTGATCGCACGACCTACTACGGTGGTGAAGAAAAAGGATATACCGATTATCCAACGATGCAAGAAGCGAAAGTGGCGGCATAGATTTGATCGTTGCGTCTGATTACGATGTTATTCACTACGCTTAATCACTGAGCTTGATCACTGAGCTTGATCACTGAGCCTGAAATTTCGATCAGGCTCAGTGGTTGAACATCCGTCAATTTATCGTTCTAGTGCGGGTGGACAGCTAGCATCGGTCAGCAAAAGTATCAGCAAAGACGCTGGCTCTCCGCCTGCGCAGGGATGATGAACTGGCGTTTTTTGCTATATCCCTCATAAAATTACTACCCCGGTGTATTTTTTAACGTCCAATGATTATCTGGACGATACCCTATATTATTGCCTATACTCCCCTATTTATCTATTTTTACAGCTTACTACTGCCTATTTTTAATATTATGCAGGCAATACTAAAGTCACTATCACGCCACCGCCTTGACGGTTACGCAGCAAGATGCGACCGCCATGCGCTTCGATAATTTCTCTCGCCAGCGCCAATCCTAATCCGGTACCACTGCGTTTGGTCGAATAAAACGGTACCAGCGCGTTTGACATAACGGCATCGATCATTCCATTGCCCTGATCCATGACTTCGATGCGTATCATGCCGTGCAATCGACGCACACCTAAACTGACATGTTCAGGCGCTGATCCTGATTCATGCGCGTTTTTTAACAGGTTGAGTAACGCCTGCTCCATTTGCGCGATATCAAAACTGACCTTCTCATCAGGTAATTCACCGATCAGGTGGAAATCCATCTGCGACTGCAAGCGAGAAATAAATGGCTGCCACGAGGTCGTTTCTGTGCGCGGGGTCGGCAATTTAGCAAAACTCGCATAACCTTGAATAAAGCTTTCCAGGTGGCGGGAACGCTCTTCTATCGTGGATAAAATTTCTGGCAAGCGCTCAGTTTGCCCTCGCCGCAATAACTCTGCGCCAGAGTTGGCGAGTGAGGCCACCGGTGCCAGCGAATTATTCAATTCATGGCTGATCACACGGATGACTTTTTTCCAGGTCTGGACTTCTTGCCGGCGCAGCTCTGCCGTCAAGTGGCGCAACAATAGCAGTTCATGATGCCGTCCGTTCAAACTGAAGTTACGACGTGCCAGGTGATACACCTCCTCCTCGTCATCACCGTTTTGTCTGTTTGCGCCCTCTTTGGCATTGACCGTGAACAAACCGTCGCCACCTTTATCGATGGCGTCGCGCAACGAAGCTGAGAGATGTTTTAACAACGCATCAAGAGTATGGCCTTCTAACTTACGACCCTCGTTGAGCAACTGTCTCGCGGCGATATTGGCAAAAACAATCGGGCCTTTTTCGGCAACCAGCAGCATTGCCACCGGCGTATTTTGTAGCATTGTATCCAGCAACAACTCACGCTGAACCAGACTCAGGCGCTGCTCGCGTAATACATCACCCAACGCATTATGGGCATCCACCAAATCCGCCAGCTCATCATGCCGCGGCCAATGCAGTCCAAACGAATAATCTCCATCCTGATAGCTAATGACGGTACCACTCAGCGCGCGGAATAATGCCAACATCGCTTGCATCTGGTTACGTACCAGCATGACCGTAACCGGCAACATCACCAGTGCGACAAGTAATACTGTCAGACCAAACTCTTTAGGAAAAAAATGCTGCGACGTATAGACCAGAGCAATGCTCATCGCGATTAAAAAAACGGACAGCAAAGTAAATCTGGCTGTCAGCGATATACCTAGCTTGGTTTTAGAGTCGTCAGGCGTCACTCAGATCACCCGGCCTTGCTAATGCCAAGTCTGTCCATCCGCCGGTAGAGCGACTGACGGCTTAACCCCAACTCCGTGGCCGCCTGAGCAATCACCCCATTTGCCTTACTTAAGGCTTTTTCTATCGTCGCACGATCCAGTTCCACCTCGACATTGACGCGCGCTTGCGCGATCACTGGCAAGCCTAGATCGCTGGCTTTCAGCTCTGAATCGCTGGCAAGCAAGCTTGCTCTTTGCATGACATTTTTTAATTCACGCACATTACCGGGCCAGGTATACTGCAGCAACAACGCACGTGCTGTCGGATGTAGAGTTTTAGCAGCGCTTTCACCACGACTTAAGAAATGCATCGCTAAGGGAATGATGTCGTCCGGTCTATCTGCCAAGGACGGTAAATTGAGCTGAATCACGTTCAGGCGATAATACAAATCCTCTCTGAAGCTTCCCGCTTTAATCATCGCGGTTAAATCAGCATTGGTCGCACTGATCACCCGGACCTTAACCTGACGCTCTTTGTTAGAGCCAAGACGTTCAAAACGTCCAGTCTCCAACACACGTAATAACTTCATCTGCCCTGCAAGCGGTAAGTTACCAATTTCATCTAAGAATAAGGTACCGCCATCAGCTGCCTCAAACTTACCCTCCCGCGCTTTGATGGCACCGGTATAAGCACCGGCTTCAGCACCGAATAATTCTGCCTCAATCAATTCAGAAGGAAGTGCACCACAATTTAACACAACAAAAGTACCATCTTTAACACTGGAATTAGCTTGAATAATTTCGGCAATTCTCTCTTTGCCAGCACCATTCGGCCCTGTGATCAGCACAGATACATCTGAGCGTGCAACCTGACAGGCCATAGTCAACACTCGCTCTGTTGCCGCGTCTTGCCAGACTAAATTACGCAGGTCATATTTTTGTTCCAGCTCGCGTTTATTTTTACGCTCACGCAACACTCTCTGCTGCAATGCCCGATTGGCTTGACCTAGCTCGATCAGATTTTTTACTGTCGCCATCAGACGCTGATCATTCCAAGGCTTAGCTAAGTAATCCGCAGCACCTGCTTTAATCAATCCAACAGCAGCATCCAGATGCGTCCAGGCGGTGAGCAAAATCACAGGCAGATCGGGATGACGTTGACGAATCTGATGAAACAAGGCTACGCCCTCCTCACCAGAGGTAGTGTCAGCGCTAAAGTTCATGTCCTGTATCACTAAATCGACACTGGTTTTTTCTAATAACGCTAAGCCTTGTTCCGGCGATTGCGCGCTGATTGCGGCGATATCGTGCAAAGACAACAGCACCTCCAGTGCGATGGCAATCGAGGGGTTGTCGTCAATGATGAGTACATTAGGCATAGAGAAATTGATTATGGAATATCGGATTAAACCGCATCGTACAACACAAAAAAACAGAACATCACATAAAGTTTTTCCGATACGCCGATAAGATAGGACCGATCACATTCTAAGCGCCACGTGTCGCCGTAGCAGGTGAAATACTCGCCCCACGCAAAGCAGGCACATACACAGCAGCGACACCCAATATCCAAAACACGCAGGGTGCAAAGAATAAATACTGGAACGGCAATTTGCTTAACTCAAACTGACTGACCAGTAATTGATTGAGCCCTACCGCGAGCATAGTGCCGAGAACAATTCCGCCAGTCGTAATCAAGATATTTTCGGTAATAAAGTAGCGCAAAATATCTACCTTACGCGCACCCAAAGCCCGGCGCACACCGATTTGCTTGCGACGTTGTGCAACCCATAAGGTACTCATACCGACAATCCCGCTGGCAGTCACCAACATCAACAATGCACTCACGGTAATCAGCATCCACGCCAAAGCCTTATCGCTGCGATAACGCTTAAATCGCTCATTATCTATCGTATCCATTCGAACAATCATTGGCTCTCCGGCTGCTTTAGTCAGTGCTGATTCTGCCTCTTTCATTACACGGTCTCTTTGACCTGCTTCAACACGCACAAAATAGGTGTTCGATGATCTGACGGTAGTTAAAGGGGCAATAACAGAATCCTCAAACCGTCCTGTACTTTCTGCTTCAGTGGTCTGTAAACTCTCGACGACGCCAATGATTTTCGATTCATCGGAATCATTGCCTGTGCCCCAAAACATGGATTTTCCAATCACATTTGCCTCATTGGGATAGAGTTCTTTGGCTACCGCTTTTGTCACAATCACGACACGCGGTCTTAAGTCACTTTGTTCGCGCGGATCATATTCAAGTACGTCATCAGGATTAAAATCACGACCGGCAATCAGTTTTAATCCTAAGGTTTTTACCAAAGAATCAGAGGTGTTGTAATTATCAACTGTAGTGGAGGGCAAGGTTTGTAGACGGTCGACAGAAATACTTGAACGACTACCTGAACGCGACATCGGCACCTGCGATGTTTGCGCCACAGAGACTACACCGGGGATCGCACGCAGAATTTGTTTTTCGCTCTGTAATACCGCTTTAAAGTCATCCATTGATTTTCTTTGAAGACGACTGCTAGTAATATGAAACACACTAGCTTCGTCATTAATACCGCTGGAGCGTACGGATGCCTCTTGCCTCAGCTGGACGATATACATGGCGTTGGTCAAAATCGCCAAGCTGATAGCAACCTGTATTGCAACTAACAGCGGTGCTGTTTTATTTCTCAACAACGCAGATAAAATCGGACGGATTTCCATATTGATCCTCTTTACTATTATTGGGATTTAAGTTGTAGCGCTGGCGTCACCTGACATGCGCGCCAGGTCGGGAGTAAGCCTGCCAGCACACTGGCACTCACAGCGAGGATGAAGGTCAAAACTAGCATATTCCAGTCCATCTTCGCCAGCACTGCCATCTCACCCGACTGTCTTGAGATCAGCCAAAGTCCGCCGAAACTTAAAACTAATCCAAAAAGACCACCAACTAAACCAATCACACCGGTCTCAATAAAAAACTGCATAAAAATATCTGCCCGACTAGCACCAAGCGCCCTGCGCACTCCAACCTCCGACGATCGCACAGAAAATTTTGCCAGTAATAATCCGGCGGTATTCACCAGGCAGAGTAATAAGAATCCAAATGCCAGCCATGCAGATAATTTACTATCGTCCCTTACAATTTTCAGAAAGCTCATCCACTCTTTTACGTTCAACAAAAGATTCGGTGCGCCACGAGGATAGCGGCCTACTTTCTTTTGATCTGCGGTGTAAGCATTCAGGTAATTAAGTAGCTTGGTATGATCTGAGGCTGTTGCTGTTTCAAACCAAAATTGTAGCCAAGTGCAATCAGAGGCAAGGATTCCCTTAAAGCCAGCACCCATAGGACCGTGACACCACATAGACCCACTTGGTCCTATCTCGACTACGGCTGCTGTATTGAAAGGAATATAAAACTCATCTTCCCCTTTAAAACTTCCTCCGCTACCGTTGATCAAATGGGTAAAGCGGGGTAAGGGATTCCATTTACCCAAGACGCCGATCACTTGATATTCATTATTTTGCATACGTAAGCGCTTGCCAAGTGCGCTCTCTTTTCCGAACAATTTTTCGCTTAAGGTCTGGCTCAATACAACGACTTTGGCTGCATTTTTTTCTTCTGCGTTAGTCCAACCCTGACCTTGAGAAAAAGGAACTTCAAACATAGCAAAATAGTCGGCGCTGACGGCAAGTCCCTGAATATCGGCAACACGTAAATCTGGTCTGGATGGCTCTAATGTCATTTGAACGCCATACACCGCCGCACGTCGCACGCCCTGATCCGCTTTTAAAAAATTGGTTACATCAGGATAAGATAATTGCGTTTCCTCAATCGGCGCACCTGGGACATAACCTTCCAACGGAGAGTTGTCCATGACAGGCACAAACAGGCGATCGCTTTTTGAGGGGATAGGATCAGTTGACATCATGTGCAAAATCGTCAGCGTAGACACGCTCGCCGCGACCCCGATTGCCAGCGTTAACACCATCAAACTTGTCAATACCGGATTACGTCGCAGGCTGCGGATACCCAGAAAAAAATAATATTGAATCATGGCATTTCCTAGGCAGCGATTGAGTTACTGGCGGACTCTGATTCAGTCTGATACAGCGATGGCGATTGACGTATCAGATCGGATACCTGGCCATCAATAATATGTACATTGCGCTGCGCTCTAACTGCCAGTTCAGGGTCATGAGTCACCATCAGTATGGTTGTACCGCGTGCGTTAATTTCTTCCAGCAACTCCATCACACTGCGTGCCATATGGGTATCCAGATTACCGGTCGGTTCATCAGCTAACAGTAATTTGGGGGAGCCAGCCAGAGCACGGGCAATTGCAACCCGTTGTTGCTGACCGCCAGAAAGCTCGGCTGGATAATGTTTCATACGGGAGGCCAGACCAACTTGTGTGAGCGCCTCTTCAATCCGGCGCTTACGTTCAGCCGCATTAAAACCACGGTAACGCAGTGGGACATCGACGTTATCAAACAAACTTAGATCAGGGATCAGATTGAAGCCTTGAAAGATAAATCCTAACTTCTCATTCCGTAAGCGCGAACGGTCATTGTCATTCATGCCCTTAACATTGACTCCATCCAAAAAATAATCGCCATCGGAGAATTCTTCCAGCAAACCCGCGATATTCAAAAACGTCGTCTTACCTGAGCCGGATGGACCAGTGACAGTCACAAATTCGCCCTCTTTGACATGGATTTCAAAACCACGTAATGCATGTGTTTCTATCATGTGGGTGCGATACACTTTGCTGAGATTATTCATGCGTAACATAGTTGTACTCTCGATGTAATTAACTAATGGTTGATATCTGATGACGGCAGGCTAGGCTTAAAAATTGATGCTGATTTAATATTGAACTGATATTGATATTGAGCTGGTCATGAGTAGACAATCTAATTGTTGATCGTGACACGTTGCGCATTTTGGAAAGTGTCGGTTCCGGCGATAACGACCTTATCACCTGTTTTTAACCCCTCTAAAATCTCCACTGAAGTGACACTGGTTGCGCCTATTTTGATCGGCTTCCGGGTAGCGACACCAGCTTCGACAACGTAGGCAAAGCGACCGCCTTCACTCTCGACAAAAGGGCCACGGGGGACGATTAAGACATTCGGCTTTTCCTCAATCAATAGGCGGGCAGAGACGCGTTGGCTTTGTCGTAATCCTGCGGGTTGCTGACCGTTAAAACGTACCCGGGCAAGCACTTGGTTTTTGACGACCTCAGGAGATAGTGCAGATAACTTACCAATCGCATTGATGCCATTGATGGTGATCTCTACATTCATACCAAGACCTAAATCAGCGACATAGGTTTCTGGAATTTCTAATTCAACCTCCAGTTGTGACAGATCGACTAAAGTCATCAGCGGCGTATTCGCAGCGACTACACTACGATTCGCCACAGACAAAGTACCAACGATGCCATCAACTGGCGCACGCAATCTGAGATCGTCCACACGACGTTGTGCGTTATCACGGACTAAACGCTGTTGCAGTAACTGGCTGTTCTTAGTTTTCAGCACCAGATCAACATCCTCATTTTCTAAACCTGTCGCCTGCTCTGCATGCTTGGCGCGGATTTGTGCAGACTTCATCGCGTCCTGGGCTTTTAAAAAATCGATCTTTGCCACGACACCCAATTGCCCCGCATTTTCAATCCGTTGATAAGTGCGCTCAGCCGAGACCCGATCAATCTCGGCCTGATCGGCATCACGTCTGGCTAATAATTTTTGCTTGCGTGCGAGGATGTGCTGACGGGCGACTTCGGCTTCTAACTGTTCATAATTGGCCTGTTCACGTTTAAGCTCATTGCTCAGGTCTGGTGACTCCAGTTCTGCAACGACATCACCCTTACTGACTTTATCGCCTGCTTTGACTTTCAGCGTGACGGTGCTAGGTGCTGTGGCATATAACGTAGGACTATTCGCGGCAACCATGCGCCCGTTAACCGCAGCGTCTCTAACCAGTTTGCCGCGTGTTACGGTCGCGATACTCAGCCGGGATGCACTGACCGACTGAGAACTACCAGTCCAAGCGCTAAGCAATACAACAGTCGCAATCAGGATCGCGGCTGCGATTGCCAAGATCAAATAGACTTTTTTACTGCGCCAGATCGGCGTAGAAGCAATAACAGAATCTTGAGCAGAAGTATCGCGGATCATTTTATTTTTTGTAATGTGAGTGTTTAATTAATGTATTGCAGTATTCGTGCCAGATCTAAGTCATTGATTTATTGAGAATTAGCTTTTTTCGATTGACTGTGCGCTGTGTCCGCGGAGTGTCCGCGAACAAATGAGCGGACACTAATTGAATCCCACCGGACACGGCAAACTGAGTGTCATCGCCCAAACTAAAAAATGGAATGCGATGCTCTGCATGCGTACAAATAGCCAATGCTGATAGAAATTTAGTGAGCAGGAAGCCGCTGGTTTCTTGTACATCAGCGCAAATTTCCGCAGTCCATTCAGCACTGTCACACCACTGAAGCGATGCGCTGACATGTAGTAAATGGCAAGGAGAATAAGAACTGAGTCGTTCAATCTTGCCGTTGCCGAGCAAGAAAAATGTCATCAATAAAGATAAGACAAATCCCAGCAAAATGGTCGCTGTCAATTCAAAAAATCGCTGTAAGCTAACTACGGGGCGCGAGGTCGAATCGGGATTCATGGTGTACTCCTTGGAAAGAATAATGTTCTTTCAGCACGAAATATGCCAACCACAAGAATTTCGATAAACCCATGATTTATATACGATTTTTAAATATCTAATGTATTGACGATGTGTACGGACGCCACGTGGCCAGTGACCGCTCAGAGCAGAGCAAGTGGTATGGATTTCTAGCAGTGAGGTTTTGAGTGCGCTAGAGCATGAATAATCGGACAATTAGCGGCGTCTGCACTCGCCTCACATTGTTGAATTAAGCCCGACAGCATGTGTTCCATTTTTTGCAGATCCGCTAGTTTTGCACGTACTTGCAGTAATCTTTCATTCGCAACATCGCGTATCGCTACCCTGTCATCGCCGTCTTCTAGCAGCAATAAATGACTGATTTCATCCAGAGTAAAACCTAATTCCTGCGCCCGTTTAATAAAGCGGATGCGATCCACCAAGGCCACGGGATAGGCACGAAAACCGCCCGAACTATTGCTATGTGGGATAGGCAACAGTTGGCGACGTTGGTAATAGCGTATGGTCTCTACTCCCACTCCAGCGGCACGCGCCAAACGTCCTATGGTGCAAAAGCTAGCTGAAGTATGTTCCATAAAGTGCTTGACTACGTAGTTGGGTACGGCGTCTATGATAGATTGAAACAGACCAATTGAAATAGATACGTTGAAATAGCCTGGAGTAGTTGCGATGAATCAAACCTCACAAAAAACTGATGATCTGCAGGGCAAATCATGTTGCGGCGTAACAGAAACTACCGCGCAGCAAAAATCGACTCCTGTTGAGAGCAACGAAAAGAACTATATCGATCCGGTGTGCGGTATGCAAGTTCGCAAAAATCCAGAAAAAATGGCTCGATATCAAGGTATTGCCTACTATTTTTGTAGTCAATCTTGCATCAGTAAATTCAATGCCAATCCAGACGGATTTGTGAAAGCAAAAAAACTCATCGGAGGTAGCTTAAAATCGACGCAGACCGTTTCCACTGCAAATTCGGCTACCGCCTGCTGTGGCGGGAATTCTGATGAGTCGAGCACGAGTCAGAATTCAGTCACTCAACACACTGATCCCGTCTGCAAAATGAGTGTTAAGGAAGACAGTCAACATCATTATCGATATCAGGATCAAACATATTATTTCTGTTGCGCTGGCTGCCTGAACAAATTTAGCAAAGATCCACAAAAATATCTGACGCCAAAGACCGAGGATGCATCCAAAAAACCTGTAGCCAAAGATGCGATTTATACCTGTCCCATGCATTTAGAAATACAACAAGTCGGCCCAGGAACTTGTCCCAAATGCGGTATGGCGTTAGAGCCAATGGAAGCCAGCGCTGAGGAAGATACGACTGAGCTCGATGACATGACGCGCCGCTTCAAAATCAGTGTCGCACTCAGCATTCCCCTACTATTGCTCAGTATGGGCGACATGCTGCCTGCGCTGCAATTGCACGAGCGATTAGGAATGCGTTTATTTAGCTGGCTACAATTTGGACTGGCGACACCCGTCGTTCTATGGTCGGGAAAACCCTTTTTTGAACGAGCCGTTGCTTCTTTTAAATCCGGCCATCTGAACATGTTTAGTCTGATTGGTATAGGAACTGCCACCGCCTATTTATTTAGCGTCGTGGCTTTGCTATTGCCACAAATATTACCTGCGGCTTTTTTGATGGATGGCATGGCACCTTTATATTTTGAGGCTGCAGGAGTCATTATTACCTTGGTATTGTTGGGGCAGGTATTAGAACTACGCGCACGCTCACGCACCAATGCTGCCTTAAAGTCCTTATTGGCGCTGACACCCGCAACAGCCTTCCGGCTTGATGCAGAAAGCAAAGAAACTGAAATCAGCATCGATCAGGTTCAGTTAAAAGATCTATTACGGGTAAAGCCGGGCGCACACGTGCCGGTAGATGGTGTCGTCGTCGACGGTCGCTCAAATGTCGATGAATCGATGATTACTGGCGAACCGCTTCCGGTCACCAAACAAATCAATGATCACGTTAGCGCAGGTACGATTAATCAACAAGGTAGCTTCAGCATCCGTGTGGAGCGCATTGGACATGACACCTTACTTTCAAAAATTATCCAGCTGGTGAATGAAGCAGGACGATCGCGTGCGCCGATCCAGAGTCTGGCAGATAAAGTATCAGGCTGGTTTGTACCCGGCGTGATCGGGATTGCAGTCATCGCATTTATCGTATGGGCATGGCTTGGGCCTGCGCCAGCCATGGCAAATGCCTTAATGGCCGCAGTGTCGGTACTGATCGTCGCATGTCCCTGCGCTCTCGGCCTCGCAACCCCGATCTCGATCACGGTAGGGATTGGACGTGGCGCAACTGACGGCATTCTGATCAAAGACGCCCAAGCGCTTGAGCAAATGGAGAAAATCGATACCCTCGTCATTGATAAGACAGGGACGCTGACTGAAGGCAAGCCGACATTGCAACAAATTGTCGCCACCAATGGCGTGAAAGAGCAAAGTTTGATCGAGATCGCTTGCGCGATCGAGCAGCAAAGTGAGCATCCTCTGGCGCATGCCATTCTCAGCTACGCGAAACAGCATCAAGTAAAAGCAGCGACGATTAGTGAGTTTGCAGCCATCACAGGCAAAGGTGTCAGCGCACAATGGGAAGGAAAACGTGTTCTGTTCGGTAATCAGCAACTGATGCGAGATCACCAGATACAAACGCTAGAACTCGATAAGCGCATTGCGGAACTTCAAGGTCTGGGTCATACCGTGATGCTGCTGTCGCTAGATGATGTGCTAGCGGGCGCAATCAGTGTTGCAGACAGCATCAAATCAACGAGCTTGCAAGCAATTCAGCAGTTAAAAGAATCTGGACTTCGCATCATCGTTCTGAGCGGTGATAACGCGTTGACCGCCAAAGCAGTCGCATCGCAACTCGGCCTGGCCGAAGTCCATGCAGATGTCCTGCCAGAAGATAAGTTTCGATTCATCAAACAACTTCAAGGCGAAGGACGAATTGTTGCAATGGCGGGGGACGGCATTAACGATGCGCCAGCATTAGCGCAGGCCGATGTGGGCATTGCCATGGGTAACGGCACCGATATCGCGATGAATAGCGCAAAAGTAGTGCTAGTCAAAGGAGATTTAGTCGGCATTTTTAAAGCACGTAGCCTGAGTCAGCACACGATGAAAAATATCCGGCAAAACCTGTTCTTTGCATTTGCCTATAATTTTATCGGCGTACCCATCGCAGCAGGAGTGCTCTACCCCTGGTTTGGCATCTTGCTCAGTCCTATGATCGCCAGCGCGGCGATGAGCCTGAGCTCGGTTTCGGTGATTGGAAATGCATTACGCTTGCGGCACGCCAAACTCTGATTAATCGACCGGCTGATTTATTTAAATATCGCAACAACACTGCGGGACACAAAAACCAAGCGACGGTAAACGGGTAAAATGCTGCTCCGGACGAATAAGCCAAACCAACGACACGCTATAAAAATAGAACTTATACAAAATTGTCGCAGCAAGGCGCAGTCACTAAGGCCATACTTTTGGTACAACTAAAGCTGTAACGCAGCTGGCGCGGTTTTTGCTGACGTCATCAATGTCATCTCATTTATTCAGATTGATCTACATGTCACGATTTGTATTTTTCTCCACAGCGATTTTATTACTCACTTTTATCAGCGCTCCAACTTCAACAAATGCAGCTCGCTATACCGACGTTGTGCAAAAGGACGATGTTTCTAATGCTGAGAACCCACAACAACCAAAATCATTACCGTCCAAGAACAGGACTTCTAAAGCAAAAACGACAGCTCCAGCATCTGCTTTGACAGTCACCGTATTTGCGGCTGGCGACATCGCCGATTGCAGAAAAAAAGCAGCAGCTGACACCATGGCTGCCAAAACTGCAAACATCATCGAAGCGGGCTTAGCCGCGGACAGCAAAGCCATTGCAATTACGTTGGGTGACAATACTTATCCAGTCGGTAATCCGGAAGAATTTAATAAGTGCTACGAACCTACCTGGGGCAAATTTAAAGCACGCACCCTCCCCTCTCCCGGCAATCATGATTACGATATGCCAGCAGCGCAAGGCTATTACAATTATTTTGGTGAACTTGCCGGCCCTGAGAAGCGCGGCTATTACAGCACCAAAGTTGGTCAGTGGCAGATCATTTCGCTCAACAGCAATATTGAAGGCGTACAAATGCAAGTACAATTGCATTGGCTGAAAGATGAGCTCAGCAATAAACATCAAACTCATTGCACGCTAGCCTTTTGGCATCACCCTGCATTTAGCTCTGGTGGACATGGCAATAATGCAGTCATGCAGGCCGCATGGAAATTATTGGCAGAAGCAAAAGCAGATATCGTTCTGGCAGGCCACGACCATGACTACGAGCGCTTTGCACCGTTGAATGCAGATGGATTAATCGATCAAAAAAACGGCATACGTAGTTTTGTAGTCGGCACCGGCGGAGCAAAATTGACGCCGATGTTCTTCCCAAAAGTGATCACAGAAGTGCGTGACAATTCGACCGCAGGCGTACTCAAACTAACGCTCCACGACAAAAACTATGAGTGGGAATTTATCCCTGTAGATGGCAGCGGCTTTACCGACAAAGGTGTTGGAGTCTGTCACTAAATAGCTATTAATACACTCTTAAGACTTACGCAAAACTGACCTACATCGTGGATTAACGCATTTTCCCAATCCGGTTCTTGGTATATGTCATCGCTGATACCGCCTATATCGAAATTAAATCGGTAATCGGCCAAATACTTACTATACTCAAGCACGGCTCGAAACTTTCTACGGTCATTTTAATGTTGAAATGACTGTTTTCGTGCGCCTGCCAACCGGACACAGGAGTCGTAATGCATATTGAAGAAACCCTCAAGCTCGATTTTAAAGACGTATTGATCCGTCCTAAACGCTCTACCCTCACTTCCCGCTCGCAAGTTGAATTGCAACGCGAATTTATATTCCATCATTCCCGCAAAAAGTATCAGGGCATTCCTATCATTGCTGCCAATATGGATTCCACTGGCACCTTAGAAATGGCGACTGCACTAGGACAGCATCAGCTTTCTGTTGCCTTACATAAGCATTATGATGAAGACACTTTGGTGACCTATTTCACTGGTTTAGAAAAGAAATCGACTGCGTTTTATTCGATGGGGATCACGCAATCTGATTTCGAAAAATTCATAGCAGTCATGACGCGTGCAAAAAATGCAATTGAATACGTCTGCATCGACGTTGCCAATGGCTATACGGAAGGCTTTATCCACTTCGTCAAAAAAGTCCGGGATGCATATCCTCATATCACCATCATGGCGGGTAATGTCGTGACTGGCGACATCACCGAAGAATTGATACTTGCTGGCGCAGATATCGTCAAAGTGGGAATCGGTCCAGGCTCGGTTTGCACCACGCGTAAGATGACGGGCGTAGGTTACCCGCAACTGTCTGCTGTAATTGAATGCGCAGATGCAGCACATGGTTTGGGCGGACAAATTTGTGCTGACGGAGGTTGCGTTGTACCGGGCGATCTGGCGAAAGCATTTGGTGCCGGGGCAGATTTTATTATGCTGGGCGGCATGCTGGCAGGGCATGATGAATGCGCTGGCGATCTGGTGGAGCGCGATGGTCAGCAATACAAACGTTTCTACGGTATGAGCAGCAAAGCCGCGATGGACAAATATGCTGGCGGCGTTGCCAAATACCGCGCGTCGGAAGGTAAAGAAGTGCTGATCCCGTATCGTGGTCCGGTTGATGCCAGCTTGTTGGATATTCTTGGCGGTGTGCGTTCAGCCTGTACTTATGTCGGCGCGCATAAGCTTAAGGAGCTGACCAAACGCACGACCTTTATCCGTGTGACGCAGCAATTGAATGAGGTGTTTGGTAAGTCGTAATGCAATTTCTGCCTAATGGCAGATTGAGCAGATGGCGCAGACGGATAGTCGCTTTCGTTTGCAAAGGGCACAAACGCTGGTTTGTGCCTTCCGCCGATCTCAAATTTATGATCGAAATTCCTACATGGTCGAGCGACTAGCGGAAGAGATCAAGTGGAGAATTATGCAGGAAATTACGCAGAATTGGATGCCAGAAATCTCCTAACGCAGCGCGGGAAGAAATAAATACTCCCACCATGTATATTTCAAGCGTCCATATATTCCTTGGACAATTTGTCAATTTTCAATAAAAATAAGGGGAGTATATTAAATATACCTACAAAATTCACGCCGGAGAAATTCTAAAAACCCCATATCCAATGTGATAATTTCTTAACCTAATCCAGCCAATTTGCGCAGTACATGCGCCACTGCCATCAAACCAAACGACGCAGTCACGACGATAGAAGACCCAAAGCCAGCGCAGTTTAATCCAGTAACAGCAGCGACACTGTTCGTGCCCGGATTGCCAGCTAACGTATCCCCGACCTCGCACGCTTCTACCGTCTCGGGCATGCTCAATGCCTCCATCGAGAACACCGCATCAATCCCAAATTTACTTTTTGCTCCGCGTGGAAAACCGTGATTTTGGCGCAAGCGTTTGCGCACCAATGCCAGCAAAGGTTCTTGCTCGGTGCGGGATAAATCCCGTATTTCAATTTTGCCCGGATCAGTCTGCCCGCCCGCGGCGCCAATCGTGATCAGCGGTACAGCATGCTCGCGGCAATAAGCGATCAGCGCAGTTTTTGCTTTGACGTTATCAATCGCATCGATCACATAGTCAAACTGATGAGCGCCTATCATCTGCGTCAAATTATCAGGCGCGATGAAATCTTCGATTTCATGGACAGTACAAAATGGATTGATTTGTGCAATCCGCTCCGCCAGCGCGGTGACTTTGGCTTTACCAATGGTCTCGCTGGTTGCTTGTATTTGCCGATTGATATTGGACTCGGCCACATTGTCCAGATCGATCATCGTGATCTGGCCGATCGCACTACGCGCTAGCGCCTCCACCACCCAGGAACCCACACCACCGACACCAATCACACAAATATGCGCTTGTTTAAAGCGCTCTAGTCCCGCGCTGCCATATAGGCGGGCGATACCGCCAAAACGACGTTCAAAATCAACTTCTAACTGTTCTTGCATGGGGATTTACTCAAAATAGATATCTCGCCATTTTACAAGATGCTTTAGAACAATCCGGTTTGTTTGATACAGCGCAAGCGACTTGGCGCTAAATAGAGGATAATTTTTTACCGATGATGTTCTGCTTAGCATCCATATTATTCAAGGAATCAACATGTCTATCGCTCATTTACGTAAAGATTATCAGCATGCCAGTTTGTCCAAATCAGAAGTCGCCAGCGACCCGATACAGCAATTTTCGGTCTGGTTTGAGCAGGCATTAAACGCCGATGTGGCAGAACCGAACGCGATGAGTCTGGCAACCGTCAATGCCCAGGGTCGTCCTTCCTCCCGTATCGTTTTAGTTAAAGAATTTGATCAACGTGGCTTTTGCTGGTTTACCAATTATGCGAGCAAGAAAGGACATGATCTGGATGTCAATCCTTATGCCGCCTTACTCTTCCATTGGGTCGTCTTGGAGAGACAGGTCAGAATCGAAGGCAGAGTAGAAAAGATGTCAGCAGAAGAAAGTGATCGCTATTTTCATAGCCGCCCTTTGGGAAGTCGCCACGGCGCGATTGCGTCACAACAAAGTGCAGAAGTAGATAGCCGGAAGTTGCTGGAAACCCGCATGGCAGAAGTCGTGGAACAAGCTGGTGAACAACCGCCGCGCCCCGAGCATTGGGGTGGTTATCGCTTGCAGCCGGAGCGACTAGAGTTCTGGCAAGGTCGCAGCTCGCGTCTGCATGATCGGATTGTTTATACCAAACATGCAGATGGGACATGGGCGATTAGCCGCTTGCAGCCCTGACATTGATTAGAGTAAAGCAACTCATTCAAGCTCAATCAAGCAACCAGTTTGCCTGAGAAAAATTTGCGTGCTTTATCTACTTTTGGCGCTACCACTATCGTGCAATAGCGCTGGTGTTTGTTCATCTTAAAATAATTATGATGATAGTCTTCTGCCGGATAAAACACAGGTGCCATCGCTACTTCAGTGACGATGGGCGCATTCCAGTTAGGTGCAACATCAATCACAGCTTGTGCCGCCAGTTTCATTTGATGTTCAGATTCACAATAAATTACTGAACGGTATTGACTACCCACATCGCTGCCCTGGCGGTTGATGCTGGTAGGGTCATGGATAGTGAAAAAAATCTCTAGCAGAGCATGCAAGCTCACTACATCAGTATCAAACGTCAGACGCACTACTTCGGCATGCCCCGTATCGCCTTCGCAAATATCTTCATATGTAGGAAAATCGACGTGTCCGCCGGCATAACCAGGCTCAACATTCTTAATCCCGCGAATTTGCTGAAATACGGCCTCAGTACACCAAAAGCAGCCGCCGCCAAAAATGATCGTTTCTAATCCCATGTTGTTTCCCCCTTGAATTCTCTATAATCGCTACAGATACTGACTGACTCTGTTTCTTACGAAATGATCGCCATAAACAGTATCTAAATACATAGCTCTATTTAAGCGACGGAGTGGATTATCAAGTCAACAAAGAAAGTGATCAATACATAAACAAAGAGTTGCGGCTGGGGTCGCTTGGTGTATCATTTTTTAATACTCTTTTACATTGTTGAGAATTTTATGCTCAAAGCCAGCCTGTTAATTGATGCCTTAAAACGCGAACTGAAGGCCAGAAGTATCACTTACGCCGATCTGGCAGCCCGGATTGACATATCAGAGGCCAGCGTCAAGCGGATGTTTGCCCAAAAGAACTTTACGCTGCAACGGTTGGATGAAATCCTGCAAGCGACCGAGATCAGCCTGCGCGATCTGGCGCTGGCATCGAATGAAGAACCCTTAATCTCAGAACTGACCTTCGATCAGGAAAAAGAAATCATCAGCGATCCAAAAAAATTTATCGTCGCGGTATCGGCGCTGAATTTGCTGACGGTAGAGCAAATGACACGCATTTATGACATTTCAGAAATTGAAGTGGTCAAACATTTGTTGCGTCTGGATAAAATTGGGTTTTTAGAATTGCTACCAAATAACCGGGTAAAGTTACTGGTTGCACGTACTTTCCGCTGGATACCGAATGGCCCTATCCAAAGTAATTTCCGCGATCAAGCTTATGCGGAATATCTGGAATCCAATTTTGATGGCGAGCATGAAATCATGCGCCTGGTGAACGTGATGCTCTCCAAGCAATCAGTCGCTGCGCTGCTCAATCGCTTGAAACAAGTCGCCCGTGAATTCTCAGAGCAGCATCAGGAAGATGCCAAGCTGCCGTTTGAAGAAAAACACCGCATCAGTT
The DNA here is from genome assembly GCF_035018705.1 of Undibacterium sp. RTI2.2. Lineage (NCBI taxonomy): Bacteria > Pseudomonadati > Pseudomonadota > Betaproteobacteria > Burkholderiales > Oxalobacteraceae > Undibacterium > Undibacterium sp. RTI2.2. The sequence goes on from NZ_JASJXN010000041.1 coordinate 31,602, forward strand.
TTATGCTGGCTGCACGGCCGTGGCTGCCAAAACAATTTAAGTCTCTGGTCAGAAAAGACTATATCGAGCAGCATGAGCAAAAGAAAAATAAAAAATCCCGCTAGCATCCGAAAGCACACTGACTCAGCGGCGAAAAAAAACCTCATGCAGAACATGAGGCTAAGGACACTACCGGTAATAGTGAAGTGTGAATACTAGGGTTTGTCGAGCTTATTCAATAAACTTAACCTATAAGCTTGCTAGAAAAAAGCTTGCGCGCCTTCGCCACTTTAGGCGCTACCACAAACGAGCAATAGCCTTGCTCGGGGTGCTGCTTAAAGTAATTCTGGTGATAAGCCTCCGCCAGATAAAACGTCGGCGCGGCAGTCAACTCAGTGACGATAGGATCGTCCCAAACGGCTTTCATCCCTTTAATAACGTCCTGTGCAATGACTTTTTGCTCATCGTCATGGAAGTAAATCACTGAGCGATATTGGGTACCTGCATCATTACCCTGACGGTTTAATGTCGTCGGATCATGAATCGTGAAAAAAATCTCCAGCAACTCACGATAACTGATGACCGCAGGATCAAAACTCAACCTGACAACTTCTGCATGACCGGTGCGTCCGGTACAAATTTGCTCATAAGTCGGATTGGGGTTGGCGCCGCCGCTATAGCCAGATTCCACCTTTAACACGCCGCGGATTTGCTGGAATACGGCCTCTGTACACCAAAAACAGCCGCCACCCAAAGTAGCGACGCTGGTTGCAGGCGATGAATATAAAGTCATGATTTTTCCTTTTTGAGGTCGAATTTGCAGTCGGTTTGCGATGAATTTGCAATGAGCTTGCGATATTGATGATTGGTCGGACGACGGGCTATTTTCTTACATTTCATTGCAAGCCGCATTCAAGCCGGATTTTCCGGTGGAACAATGCGTTTTTTACGGCACTAAGCTGCAATCTATATTGCCCGATTGGGCTGATAAGCAAGTGGCTGATGGTGAGAAAATTTGATCTGCGATGATTAAGAGGTTTTTTAAAATTCAAGTAAAACTACTTTTTTTGGGAGTATGTAGTCAAATACCACTTAATCCCCAATTAATACATGGACAATAAAATATACTACTAACCAGTATATATCCATGATATTTCCATAAAATTCTCGAATCCCGGCAAAGAGCCAGGCTCTTTCGGATAACGATACTATTCAATACATAACTTCTTAACAATACTAAATTGTCACGCGAGAAGGTAAAATGCGGCATGCAAAATTTTACCCACGATACACATAAAGCAACTGAACAGATTAGCGAAGATGACGACGCGCTTCAGTCGTTTTTTCGGCCGGGCATCAGCCCCGATGACGTATCTCCTATTTTCCCTTTGCGACGTGCGCAGCCGCTGCTACAGGCTTTTACTGCCTTATTCCATGGCGGCTTTAACAATGTCATGTTGCGTTTGCTGGTGTTGCGCGAACTCGCTGCCGATGTCGACACGCCGTCGCTGTCGCGTGCCGATATCAATGCCAAGCTGGGCTATATTGACCCTGACCGCTTAGAAACCATCCTCACGCGTTTGCGCTCTCATGGACTGTTGGCCTGGGATGCAGCTCAGTCGGTGTATAGAATCACACCAACCGCTCGTAATGTACTGGCGGCCTTGTCGTCCTTATTACAAGCTGAGAATCAGGCTGAGCAACAAGGTGACGAAGCCGAGATGAGCTACATGCTGACCCAAGTTGCAGGCGCACAAGCGGTCGGTGGCGTGTCGGTTGAGCAGTTGCATCATCTGCTGGGTCGCCTGATCGAACTGACGGAAGAATTTTCTGATGCGATTGCATCAGGCTCAGAATTCCAGCTCCGTACCGCGCAACAGAAATGGCATACCGCATGCGATTGGGTAGAAAAGGGCTCGCAGATCATTCATGCGATCACCAACGACAGCCGGGCCGACTCGGCAACGCACAGAGCGGCGCAAGCGATCGGGCGTGCCCAGAGCGCGCTGCTAAATATGCAAGGTATGTTTTCACGTGCGCTCAACCAGATCGAACGTCAGCGCGTGCACCTCGGACAATCTGGTCTGTCCACTACCGATATTAAAACCTGGTTGTTGCAATACCCTGATCTGGCCTCGCTGGCGGATGATGCCTTGGCATACCCGATGACGCCGCTGTTTATTACGCCATCAGAAATCATAGACGTAGCAGAGAGCGAATTACTGACCAATCGCCTGTCCGCGGTTGCTAACATTTTGCCCACTGGCGAGAATGCGCCAGAGATCGCCAATGAAGCCAGCGATGCGCTGCTGGAACTTGATCATTGGCTGGATCGCTTAGACCGCCTAAGTCAAATAAGCCAACTTAGCCAACTAAGCAACACCGAACACCAGCAAGCTACTAAACCGGTGCCGCTACAGGATTTATTACTGCCGTCGAGTTTTGCCATCGCCTCGTATCGTGCATCGCTATTACCGCTGCTGGGTGATGTGAACGAATCTGCATTGCAAGGCGCAACCGCAGCCCTGGCGCGACTACCACTGGAATTTAATTCCAAAGACAAAATGCAGCGGGTATCTGATCCGTCTATTTCTGCAATGTCAGTCGCCAGCCTGACGGTATTAAGTCCGGTAAATCAATCCGCTAAAGTAGTCGTGTCGACTCCAGCATCGGCTCCAGCATCGACTCCAGTTTCAATCCCAGTTCCAACCCAATCGAGTACGCAAGAATGACAGAAGATGCACAATTCCTGATCGCCCGCCTGCTCGCGCATCAAACCCTGCGCCGTGAAGACAAGCTCGTCAAGCGCGCCCTCTCGGACGAATTATTTCGCGCCGATGTGGATGCCCGGTTAAAAGCCTGCGGTATGAAGTTTATCGACAACGTCTACGCCGATCACGTCACGCTGGCACTCACCCGTGATAGCGAATCCAAAGTATTCGGCACCAGAGAAACCTGGCAGAACAATAATTTTAGCCTGGCACGTGATGGTGTTGCGCTGCTAGTTGTCTTATGGTCGCTGATTATTTTGCCTAAGCGTGAACGGCAAGAAGCACACCAACTCGCCGAAGAAAATCAAAACGATATGTTCGGCAAAGATAAGCCTATGCCACGCGCAGAAGATACCTCCATCGGTATTTCTTACCGTGCACTATTAGCTGACTTTGGCGAGAAGCTCGGTAAAAAAACCCGTATGGATATGAATCTCGGCCAGCTTGTACGTTATGGTTTTGTGGAGCGTAAAGCCGATCTGATCGTCGAAGGTCCGTTGCTCGATCTGATGATGGATACCGACACGTTAAAAGACCGCATCATCAATGGTGCGCTGTCGGACATCTTCAAAATTCCAGTACGCACACCTGCGCTGATTGAACCCATGGCGCCAATCAGTGCAGCTAACGATGCAGCCACCAGCGCAGACCCTGACGAGCCAGTCATCGATAACAATACCTCCGTAGAAGAATAAGCCACATGTTCCATATCAAATCACTAGAACTGGTCCATTGGGACTACTGGCAACGTATCAAGAATATCCCGCTCGACGCCAAAATCATCACGATTGCCGGACAAAACGGCTCGGGCAAAACCACACTGCTGGATGCATTGCGCACCCTGTTCGGGCTCGAATGTTCAATGGGGCGCTCGTACAAACATTACGCCCGTCACTCTGGCCAGCAAACTGCCTGGATACGCGCGGTAGTGGATAACAGCGCGGTGGGGCCGCAGATTTCTAATCGTCCTTTCCGCATGTCCGGCCTGTACGAGGATGAGGTCACGCTGTTTTGCCAGATCCAAAAAAATGGCGGCGACTGGAAGCGTCAATACCTGATGCGCAGCGGCAAAGTCGAGATCGAAGATATTCAGGAAGCCAATGATTGGCTGGGCGTAGAAAGCTACAGGAAACGCCTGTCCCATGCGGGCTTATCGACCGCCATGGGCAAAGTTCTCGCGCTGGAACAAGGCGAGACAGACAAACTCTGTGAGTACGCACCACGTCAATTGCTGGATTTGGTTTTTCAGGTATTTGGTGACAAAGAAGTACTGGACGCCTACGACGATGCCAAGCGCCACCAGCGAGATACAGAAACAGAATTACAGCGCTTTGAGACCGAACTCGAAGGCGCAAAAACCAATCTGGAAGGTCTGCGTCTGCGCGTAGCCAATTATCACCAGTGGGAGAGTCTGAATAAAGAAAAGCGTGATTTGCAGGAAGAGATTTTGCCAACGCTGCAATATCACGAGGCCTTGCAACAGGCGTCTGCTACCAGTCAAAGTCTGCGCAATGGAAAACGTCTATTAAAAACGCAAGAAGACGGTTTGTCAGAGCGCCGTGGCAACCTGGCAATGCAAGCACAAAGTCGCTCCGAAGCGCAGCAACACGAGGCAGCATTAGAAGCAGAAGAATCACAGCTACGCGAAAAACTACAACACATCAACGCTAAGCTGAAGCCGCAAGAAAGTCTGCTTGAGCAAAAAGCGCGCTTGCAAAAACTTGCGGCAGAGGCAGATGCCGACGTCGCTAACGTTGCGGACGATTTAGAGAAAAAAGAAGCCGAACTATCACGCAATAAACAAGAGCGCGACACGCTGTCTAACCGCATCGCAGCCGAGCTGGAAACCATCGCCGCCTTGCAAGGCAAAGCTACCTTGCCCGATCCTGAGAACGTACGCAATATGCGCCGTGCTTTGAACGATGCAGGCATTTCACACAGTATGCTGCCGGAGATCGTCGAAGTGACTGATCCCAAATGGCAAGGCGCGGTCGAAGGTGTCTTGCGCGGTTACACCTCGGTCATTTTGCTGGATAAAGCCAGTGATGCCAGCGCAGCCTATCGCGTCGGTGAGAAGCAACGCTATGGTCACTTCATCGTGCCAGAACGTATCCACGCACCGGTGGTCAAAGATAAAAGTCTGCTATCGGTAGTCAACTTCACCGCCGCTGCCCCTGCCTGGTTGATCGAGCAATTGCAACGTATTGAAATGGTCGACTCTGTTGAGGTCGGCCTTAGTTTTAATAAATCACAGTCCGACTCAAAATCCAAGTCACAAGAATGGATCACACCCGACGCCTATCACGGCGAACGTCGTGGTGGTCGGTCGCTGTTTGTCGAGGCTTCACGCTATCGTTTTGGCAGTGCAGGTCGTACACAAAGGCTGGAGGCATTGCAACGCTCTTTACCACGATTACAATCGCAAGAGGACCAGCTCACGATTACCATCAGCAAACTTGCTGGCGAAATCAGTGCCTTTAAAGCGCGCCTGGCCGGTGTCGATGCGGCAAAAGAACTCAGCGCCCGTCACGCTGAATTTGAAGAGGCTAGCCATCACATACAACCTCTCAGACAGCAAAGGATCGTCGTCGGTAGCCGCCTTGGTGAGATTTCGCCTTTGCTTAAATCAGCGACCGAACAACGTACCGTCGCCCATCTGAAATGGGAACAAGCTAAAGCCGCGATTGCCGACGCAGAATCCCAATTACGTAGTGCAGAAAAACGCTTGGCAGATGAACGTAAAGGACATTTTGAAACGCTAACCAGCATGCGCCAGACCTGGCATCAATTACCCCTCAACTGGAAGCGCGCCAAGCACAGACAACAGCTAGTCGCAGAACATGAAAACGTCCACCAGATAGAATTACGCTTGCGTAGTCTGGGCAATAATCTGGCGCGTGTAGACTGGGAGATTGACTCCACAGTAGTGGATCAGTTTGTCCGGCTCAACGCATTGCTGCAAGGTCGACAGGCAGAAACTGACGAACGTCGCTACCAGAATAACCGCGCCTCAGAAGCCACCGTTAATGCCCGTGCTGCCTACATGGACCGGTTGCGGTTTACGATTAAGACTTACAGCAAAAACATCAAACAGTTGGGCGAACTCGCAGGGATCGAAGTCCATACCGATCCGGTCAAATTGGAGAATGACGACATCCAGTTATCTCAAGCTGGCCTGCATGTGCGATTTAAGTTCGACGGCAAAGGCCCGATCGGTATGAATGACGGCGAAGCGTCTGGTGGTCAGCAAGTGATGAAATCGCTGATCCTGCTAATCGGTTTGCTGAAATCCGAAGATGGTTCCGGCGGCTTTGTCTTCATTGACGAACCATTTGCTCATCTGGACATCCGCAATATTCAGCTAGTCGGTGAATTCCTGAAAAACACCGATGCACAGTATCTAATGACCACCCCGCTGACACACAACACCGACGTCTACGATCCATCAGAATTGACGCTGATCACCAGCAAAAAGAAAAAAGACACCGAGTGGGCGCAACCGATTTTTGTATTACAACGCCGGATAGAAAAATTGAAGGATGAGGTTCTTGCAAAACGAAACACCGGAGAGTAATTTTATTGCGAGAAGCGCAAAATAGATGAGAAAGGAGCGGCC
>NZ_JASJXN010000042.1:0-37859 GCF_035018705.1 Undibacterium sp. RTI2.2
CGTACTCACTTCTCGTGTTTCACTGTCTTTCTACCTCTATTTCCCCGCCTCTCGACGGGAGCCGAACTATAGCAAACTACACCTCCCTTTGGCAAGCGCTTTTCATTCATATTTTATAAATCATTACATAAATTAATCAACAAAGTCCTTCTACTTACCTGACAATACTGGCTTGACCACAATCTATTTTGAATTTTTATGAATCCAGAAAGCCGTAAATTTCTCTCGGAGACCATGTTGCATAAGCGAGGTATCCGCATCAATCTTCAGCTACCGTTGATTGAATCAGATGAGGAGGTGGATTTGCGCAGCAAGGATGCCTTATTCCAGCGTTTAATAGCATTGTGGGCGGTGACTGGGGCAGCAGAGGCAGAGCACCCAAGCTATTTTCGTAAATACATAACAACACATCAAATGGCTTCGTATTTATCTGAACAAGAACACGCATTCTTATTTAGCGATGTAATGTCTTGTCAGGATAGATCGCGATTTGCACTCCAGAAAGAGCGTCTGTTTTTCCTCGCTTGGTGTGCAGGCATCAATGATGAGATTGAATTGAGTTTGCATGCATCGGACGTCAGCAAACTACAGCGTTTTTTCCCGCAAGCGATGGAACAGGCTAGCGTTCTGGAGAAAGCGATACAGCTGCGATCCAAATCACGCATTCTGGATTGGGCTGACTTACTATACCGGGTGCATTGGGCAGTACGCCATGCTAATTTGATTGGCAAGACAACCGTCGGCAATATTCGTTGCGATGTTATTCCAGAGTGGCATCATGCAGTCAATTGGATCGCTTCCTATAACGAAGAAGACAATTGGGATCTGGTTGAAACGGACACATGATTAAGTAGATAAGTGGAGGCTAAAATTTTAGCGCCAACGCTAACAACAACGAGAAAACACAAAATCATCTGGATTCGACTTCGCAATACTTACCAAATAGATATACTCCCCCTCTATTTTAGTAAAAATGACCTGCAGAGCAGAAAGCATCTGGACGATTAAATATACCCACTATGAGTATCTAAATTAACAATATGAATATCAGCGCATTAGAAGCCATAGTAAAGCGACAAAAGCCGGGTGCTAAGTTTGTCGTTTTTGCAGAGATGCTGGGGATGAGCATCCCCGCCTTTGATCTTCAGGCCAAGCAATGGATTGCTGAAGGTGGCGAGGGATTTCGTGTGACGGGGGTGCCATTTCGCAGAGTGATCGATGGAGAGTTTTTAATCCAACGTATCACTCTGATCAAAGACGATATTGAAGACTAGGCGATCTGTTCCGTAGTTTAGACCGCGCAGAAAAACCAAACTAAACAACAAGAAATCACACCCGAACTGCTGGTGCGCTATCGATGTCGATTAAGGATTCCCGCCCCTTATCGGTGATCGCAAAACCACCCTCCGGCAATGCAACGATGTGTGCTTTTTTACCTAAAAACGTTGCTACATCATTACCAATCTGCGCCATCGGATCGTTGGAAATCAAACGCAAACCCTCAATACATTTCTTCACAAACAAGGTCTGCAGCCCCTTCTCTGTCATATCGAAACTACCGTCCTTATTGTGTTTGATATATTTCAAACCGTTTAAGCGTTTGGAATTTCTGCCGATGCATGCGTTGGGGCGCTCATTTTTACGTAATTTGCTGATTAGCTCCAGCGCATTAAATTCGTCGATAGTGAGGGTGTCGTTCATAGTATGTCCTTAAAAATGAGGTATTTCGCGATGCTTACTGCTCGAAACAGTCGATTCATCTGCCCTAAGCAAATGAGGGAACTGCCTGATGCGTTATTCTCTCTTTGTTGGCGCCAAGTCTAAAACAGCACCTGTCTCCGTGTCCAAAACGGTATATTTTGCAGAAGAGCCATAAAATTGGTCGACCGGATAACGCTGCTCGTTTTTTGCAATTTTCTCTGTTGCCGCAGCGATCAGATCAATCCCATTTTTCTCTGCGATGAGAAGCAGATAATGCAATACATCAGCGCATTCTTCCCTCAACTCTTGTTGAAAACGTGGGTCGTCTTGCAAGTTAGCGATTTGCTCTTCGCTTTTCCACTGCGTTAGTTCCAGCAATTCACCGGTTTCCAAATGCAACGAGATAATCAGATTTTTTAAATCGTGATACTGCTTCCAGTTGCGTTGATCTCTAAACTGGATCAAGGAGTCAGTCAGCGATTGAAGATCAGACATGGCGTTTTTTGTTCTAATTGTCGGAAGATTGTTGAGTTATGCATGATAAATCAGTCCTTAAGTTCGGCATTGTAATCTATGCGTTCGGGGATCTAGCACTCTTATGTTGCAAAGCGACGCCACCAAACCTGATTTTCATTGCTTTTAAATAATGTAAGTATGGACAGGGGAATTGCCGCGATTTACTATACTTTGCTGATTTTATTTTCAAACAGAGTCACGTACTTGAAAATATAATTGAATTTTTAGGCAAATCGGCGAACTCTTTGATCGTATTTTGGTCAATTAGATGCTGAATTGTCTGCTATAGAGCTGACGAACAAAGTCAATTAATAGTATGGTTGACATTAAGTCATCAGCCAGCAATAGCGAGGTCCGACCAAAATTTTCAAAACAAGTTGGAAAACGCATTCAGTAAAAAAGATCGTAGCAATAAAGACAAACACTTCATTCCATCACCCCAGGAGATCAATTAGTGAAAGCTCACGTACTCAGCGCTATCGCGCTCATGTTTGCCGGCGCTACCAGCGTCTATGCTGATGAACCAGCAAAAGCTTCACCTGCCACACCTGCCAAAGCAGCCTCATCCTCTGCATCAGTCTTATTGTCTGGCATTGACAACAAATTCAATGACACAAGTGTACGCGCGCAAGACGACTTTTATCGTCATGTCAACGGCTCCTGGTTAAAAACCGCCGAAATCCCTGCGGACAAATCGTCTGCAGGTGCGTTCATCGACTTGCGTGAAGCGACTGTTCCACGTATGCGCAGCATCATAGAGGGCCTAGCGAAGCAAAAGCCGAAAGCCGGAACAGAAGCGGCCAAAATCGGTGATATGTATACCACCTATATGGATACCGACAGGATTGAGTCTATGGGGTTGAAACCATTGGAAAGCGACTTTGCCAAAGTCGCTGCATTGACGGATAAAAAGCAAATTCCAGCATTCATCGCTAGCCTCAATCGCATCAGCGTTGGTGCACCACTCGACGTGGGTGTGCATCAAGATAACAAAGACTCCACTAAATATGTACTGGATATCGGTCAATCTGGTCTCGGCTTGCCCGACCGCGATTATTACTTGAAAGATGACGACGTCAAACTCAAAGATGCGCGTACTAAATATCTCATCCATGTAGAAAAAATGCTGAGCATGGCTGGCGATAAAGATGCAGCAAAAAATGCAGCTGAAATTTTGGTATTAGAGACAGAACTCGCCAAGATTCAATGGAGTAAAGTGGAACTGCGTGATCCGATCAAAGCATACAACAAATTTGAACTCAGCAAACTTGATGCATTGACTCCGGGTTACGACTGGAAAAGCTATCTAACCACGTTGGGCGTGCAAGGCAAGATCGACTATCTGATCGTCAGTCAGCCAACTTATCTGACGGCGTTCAATACCCTTTTGCAAAATACATCACTGGACACATGGAAAACGTATTTCAAATGGCATTTGTTAAGCTCTGCTGCAAGCCAGTTACCAAAAGCATTCGTGGATGAAAGCTTCGGTTTCTACAGCACGACTTTACGTGGTGTACCAAAGCAAGAAGATCGCTGGAAACGCGGCGTACGACTGGTCGACTCTAGTTTGGGCGAAAGCTTAGGAAAACTGTATGTTGCACAGTATTTCCCTGCAGCGAACAAAGCGAAGATGGAGAAACTGGTCAATAATTTGCTGCTGGCTTACAAGCAAAGTATCGACACATTGGATTGGATGAGTCCAGAGACCAAAAAAGAAGCGCAAGCAAAACTGGCGACCTTCATGCCCAAAATTGGTTATCCAAACAAATGGCGTGATTACTCTGCATTGAACATCGTCAAAGGTGATGCAGTTGCCAACTTGCGCAATGCTCGTTTGTTCGCTTCTCAAGTGGAATTGAATAAATTAGGCCAGCCAATCGATCGCGACGAATGGGGTATGACACCACAAACCGTCAACGCTTATTACAACCCGGAGATGAATGAAATCGTCTTCCCGGCAGCGATTTTGCAGCCTCCATTCTTCAATGCTAAAGCAGATGACGCAGTCAACTACGGTGGTATCGGCGCGGTAATCGGTCATGAAATCAGCCATGGTTTTGATGACCAAGGTGCGCAATATGATGGCAAAGGAAATCTGCGTGACTGGTGGACCAAAGACGACCACGAAAAATTTGCGGCAAAAACAGCTACGCTGGTCAAGCAGTACAGTGCATTCAGCCCTATTCCTGGTTATTTCGTGAATGGTGAACTGACTCTAGGTGAAAATATTGCTGATAACTCTGGTCTGGCAATCGCTTACAAAGCCTACCATTTATCCCTCGGCGGCAAACCTGCACCTGTCATCGGTGGCTTAACTGGTGACCAACGCTTCTTCATGGGCTTTGCTCAAGTATGGCGCGGCAAAATGCGCGAAGCATCAATGATCGTTCAATTGAAGACGGATCCACATTCACCTGGCGAAATCCGTGCAAATGGCAGCTTGCGCAACATGGGCCCATTCTACAAAGCCTATGATTTGAAAGAAGGAGACAAGATGTATTTGGCGCCAGCAGAGCGCGTATCAATCTGGTAACGCAAATTGCTCAATCGCTCAAAAACTAAGCGGTTTAGACAACAAAAAGGGACGCAAAAATTGCGTCCCTTTTTTATAAAACTCAAGACTTACTCAAAATTATCTCAGTAAGGCATGGCGGCGGGGTAATGTTTTAGAGATGTAACGCACTTGGAGCAGTTTTACGTAAGTCTCGAAACGAAGGGGAATTCCGTTCTCAGAAAATTAACGCACAGCTAAGACATCAAGTAGTACAATTTTTTTTGCAAACACATGTTCGAAAGACTACATCACCCTACTAAACGGAGGTCAGCATGAAGCACATGAATACGATTTTGATACTGGAACATACAGAAGAAGTATTTGAAAAATTGACTTGCGATGTCTGCGGCGCAGAGTCAAAATGGGATGAGGACTGGAGCGCTGAAGAAAGTCAAAAAGTCACAACTACGATCGAGTTATACGAAGAAGTTTCTCTCGCCAGTGGAGGGCAATCGACCCAAACCCAATATCATATTTGCCCAAAATGTTTTAAAGATCATTTGTCAAAATGGTTTGAAAGCCACAGAAATAACAAACCAAGCGAAATAAAGTCGGTCTGGTAAAGCTGAGTTTATTTAGTACCGGGCTGTATTAACAGAACTTATTAACAAAGCTTTATTAGCTCAGCCTGACTTTAGATCTTAAAACGACTTTGAACGGCTGTGCTCTGTCAACCGCAAACTGTATTATTGACAAATAATTATTTTATTAGTGGCGATCAGATGTAGTCCTTGTTTTTCGGGTTGAATCCTCAGCAATCTAAATTAGATCAAGCTCTCCCTCGGGTATAATCTAGGGTTTGATTTAAATACTTTAGAAGAAAAATATGGAAGCCGAACGCCTCAATAGCCTGTCCGCCCTGCTCATCGACCTGACTGGTCGTGAAGCCGAACTTCGGAGGTATCTTTGACTTCGATGTCAAGTCAGAGAAACTAGAGCAAGTCAACGCCGAGTTGGAAGATCCCAAAGTCTGGGAAGAACCTAAGCGTGCCCAAGAACTGGGCAAAGAAAAAAAATCCCTTGAAGCCATCGTGCATACGCTGACTAAAATCGATATCGATTTGCGTGATGCCAGCGACTTATTCGCAATGGCGCGTGAAGAGAGTGATGACGACACTTTAGAAGCGATCGAAGCGGACGCACAAACACTCAAAGGCTTAGTTGAAGGCATGGAGTTCCGCCGGATGTTTAATAATCCGATGGATCCAAATAACTGCTTTATCGATATTCAGGCAGGTGCTGGCGGTACTGAGGCACAAGACTGGGCATCGATGCTGTTACGTCAATACTTACGTTATTGCGAACGTAAAGGTTTCAAGGTCGAAATTCTGGAGCAATCTGATGGTGAAGTTGCCGGTATCAAGACCGCAACTCTGAAGGTGGAAGGCGAATACGCTTACGGATTTTTGCGCACCGAAACCGGCGTGCATCGACTAGTTCGTAAGTCACCGTTTGATTCTGCCAACGGTCGCCATACCTCGTTCTCAAGTTTGTTTGTCTACCCTGAAGTGGATGAATCGTTTGAAATTGATATCAACCCTGCTGATGTCCGCGTAGATACCTATCGCGCCTCCGGTGCAGGTGGTCAGCATATTAATAAAACCGATTCCGCCGTGCGTCTGACCCACGGCCCGTCCGGTATCGTAGTGCAGTGTCAAAATGATCGCAGTCAACACCGTAACCGCGCCGAAGCATGGGAGATGTTGAAAGCCAAATTGTTTGAGCTGGAATTGCGCAAACGTATGAGCGAAAAACAAAATCTGGAAGACACTAAAACCGACGTCGGCTGGGGTCATCAAATTCGTTCCTACGTACTGGATCAATCCCGCATCAAAGATCTACGTACGAACTTTGAAATGGGCAATACCAAAGCAGTTCTGGATGGTGATCTGGATGACTTTATCGCGGCCTCACTCAAGCAAGGCGTCTAAATCTAGTGCCAATCTAGTGCAAATTCAGCACGAGCTCAGCGCAAATTTGGTGGTTGCAAAGTCCATCACTGAATTTGCCAGCTACGGATAAGTAAATAAATTACATACTGAGAGAAATTTCATGTCAGACCAAACTCATAACGCAGTATCGGCAGAAGTCGTAGTCGATGAACATTCCATCATCACCGAGCGTCGCGCTAAGTTGGATGCCATTCGCAAGCAAGGTATTGCTTTCCCAAATGACTTCCGTCCGCAACATAAAGCTGCTGCTTTACAAACGCAATATGGCGCGACGACGCGTGAAGAGCTGGAAGAGTTGAATATTACGGTGGTGGTTGCTGGTCGTATGATGCTAAAGCGCGAGGCTGGCAAAAAAGCTGCCTTCGCTACTCTGCAAGATGCCTCTGGCATTAAAGCAGATGGTCGTATTCAGTTGTACGTCACCTCCGACAAAACTGGCGAAGCCGAGATGGAAGCGTTCCGTCACTATGATCTGGGTGATATTTTAGGTATCGAAGGTACGCTCTTCAAAACCAAGACAGATGAGCTGACGATCAAAGTCACGACATTACGCTTGCTGACTAAATCACTGCGCCCTCTTCCAGATAAATTCCATGGACTGGCAAATCAAGAAACGAAATATCGTCAACGGTATGTTGATCTGATCATGAGCGAGGAAACGCGTCGCACGTTTAAAGCGCGTACCGCTGCGATGACTTCGATCCGTAATTTCATGATCAATAATGAGTTTATGGAAGTAGAAACACCGATGTTGCACGTCATCCCTGGCGGCGCCGCGGCGAAACCTTTCATCACACATCACAACGCGCTCGACATGCAAATGTATCTGCGTATCGCGCCAGAACTGTATCTGAAGCGTCTGGTGGTCGGCGGTTTTGATCGTGTATTTGAAGTCAATCGTAACTTCCGCAACGAAGGTGTCTCGCCGCGTCATAATCCAGAATTCACTATGATGGAATTTTACGCAGCCTATGTGGATTACAAATGGCTGATGGATTTTACTGAGCAAGTCATCCGCAAGGCCGCAGAGGATGCGCATGGCACAGCAGTCCTGACATACCAAGGTAAAGAGCTGGATCTGAGTAAGCCTTTCCAACGCTTGACCATTGTCGGTGCGATCAACAAATATGCGCCGCGTTACACCAATGAACAACTGCATGACGCCGACTTCATCAAAACAGAATTGCTCAAGTTTGGCGTAAAACCGTTTACGACAGCAGGTCTGGGGGCATTGCAACTAGCTTTGTTTGAAGAAACAGCAGAAGCACAACTGTGGGAGCCGACCTACATCATCGACTATCCAGTTGAAGTGTCGCCATTAGCGCGCGCCTCTGACACCGTCGCTGGTATCACTGAGCGTTTTGAATTATTTATGACTGGCCGTGAAATCGCTAACGGCTTCTCTGAGTTAAATGATGCGGAAGATCAGGCGGCACGCTTCCAGGCGCAGGTAGCAGCAAAAGACGCTGGTGACGAAGAAGCCATGTATTACGATGCAGATTACATCCGCGCATTGGAATACGGCTTGCCACCGACCGGCGGTTGCGGCATTGGTATTGATCGTTTGATGATGTTGATCACTGACTCGCCCAATATCCGTGATGTGATTTTGTTCCCGCATCTGCGTCGCGAAGAATAATCGTGCTGTAAGCTAGAAATCCTCAGGGACTGTAAAATTTGCAGTCCCTTTTTATTTTGCTTCATTTGCAAAACCCTTCGTCAAATTGATCGAGCGCTATGACAAAAACTCCGATGACAGCAACTGCAGGCACGACTCCCATACACCCTCTCAAAAAACTACTTAGCTATTCAAAAAAATACCGTACTGATTTTCGTCTGGCGACGCTATATTCGGTTCTGAATAAATTTTTTGATGTCTTGCCAGAAGTTCTGATTGGCGTCGCTGTTGATATTGTCGTTAATGGTGATAAAAGCTTTTTAGCAAAAAAAATCCTCGGTAACTTTGGCGTCGTTGATACCTGGCATCAATTAGTATTACTGGGTATTGTGAATGCCATTGTATGGGGCGGAGAGTCCTGGTTTGAATATCTACTTTGTCTGAAATGGCGCAAGCTCGCCCAAAATTTGCAGCATGACTTGCGATTAGATACTTATGACCATGTGCAAAAGCTGGAGATGGCATACTTTGAAAATCAGCGCACCGGCAATCTGATGTCGATACTGAATGAAGACATCAATCAAATGGAACGCTTTTTAAATGGCGGCGCTAATCAGATCATTCAGGTGATCTGCTCCTCTTTGATGGTCAGTGCCGTGTTCTTCGCCTTGCAACCTTCGCTAGCCATCATTTCTTTGCTGCCCGTACCGGCGATACTGATTGGTGCATTCTGGTTCCAAAAACGCTTGGCACCACGTTATGCAGAAGTGCGTGAGGCCGCAGGTGACGTCAGTGCGCGCCTGAATAATAATCTGCTCGGACTCGCCACCATCAAAGCCTTTGCTACAGAGAATTTTGAAAGCGCCCATATTGCCCAAGCTAGTAACGCCTATCGCGATGCGAATGGGCGCGCGATTGCAATAAATTCAGCCATCACGCCAGTCATACGGATGGCGATTCTGGCTGGTTTTACCGCGACCTTGGTGTATGGCGGCTGGCTGACAATCCATGGACAGTTGGCAGTTGGTGCTTATTCTGTGCTCGTATTTTTAACCCAGCGTTTGCTATGGCCAATGACCGGATTGGCAGATGTGGCCGATATGTATCAGCGATCTATGTCGGCGATTGATCGTGCGATGAATTTACTGAACACGCCGATCAAGATTACCTATGAGGGTGCGCATTTGCCACCGCATCAGGTCCAAGGTGAATTACGCTTTGAAGAGCTCGGCTTTGCCTATGGTGACACGACCACGCTGAAGAATATCAACCTGCATATTCCTGCAGGCAAAACAGTGGCGTTTGTCGGGTCAACTGGATCGGGCAAATCAACTTTAGTGAAACTGCTATTACGTTTTTATGAATCACAGTCGGGGCGGATTTTGCTGGACGGCCAACCCATTAATGACATCAACTTACAGGATTTGCGCCGTTCGATCGGTTACGTAGCACAGGATAGTTTTTTAACCGATGGTACGATTGCCGAGAATATTGCGTATGGTCTGAGTGGCATATCGGAACAGGCAATTGCTGATGCAGCACAAGCGGCGGAGGCGACTGAATTTATCAACAAACTGCCGTTAGGATTTGCCACCCGCATCGGTGAGCGCGGCCAAAAATTGTCTGGCGGTCAGCGTCAGCGTCTAGCATTGGCAAGAGCAATTTTAAAAAATCCGCCTATCCTTATTTTGGATGAGGCGACTAGCGCGGTCGATAATGAAACTGAAGCCGCGATCCAACGCAGTCTGGATGTCGTCAGTCGCAACCGCACAACCATCGTGATTGCACATCGCTTATCGACAATCCGTCAGGCTGATTGCATCTATCTCTTAGAATCGGGTGAGATCGTTGAAAGCGGCACGCATGAACAATTGCTGGCGCTCAATGGCGGCTATGCGTCATTATGGCGTTTACAAACAGGCGAAAGGATGACGACAACATGAACAAATCATTCAAATACGGGATTGTAGGAATACTCGCTGGTGTCATCGGTGTCGCTATTTACGGTGCCGTCGCCTATGTAACGCATGTAGCGCCTGCGACCAGTAGCACCGTTAGCATGCCGATTCAAGCATTTGCGGTCGATCCGAGTTGGGTCAAGTCGGGCCAACCCAACTTTAAAGCCGTTGAGTTTTCAGCGGCAACGGACGGCAGCTCAAGCTCAGGCATTTTTGAAGCTGAAGGACCATCCACCTTTGAGTGGCATTACCAATTGGACGAGTCGATTTATGTCTTGAGTGGCGGCGTGGAGATTGATTATCTCGGCCAGCACTTCACCTTAAAGGAAGGCGATACGGCATTTTTCCGCGCTGGCACGGTGGCATTGTGGCATGTGCCAGTGGGTATCAAAAAAACCTGGACGCTTTACAATCCGGGCAAACTAGCTCACTGGCTAGGACGTCTGAGTAAATAATTCTGTCGAAGCAACTAGGCAAGCAAACCGAAACCGCACTGAATCACCACTAAGGCAGCCCCAAAGTCAGAAAACCAATTTGTCGTTTCTATGATCCAGAAACGACAAATTCCTACAAATCATTCAGAAATATACTACTCACTGTATTTTTAAACGTCCATATATAATCTGGACTTCAACCATGATTTATGCCTATACTCCCCTTTTTTTTATCAATCCTAGGGGCTATGCAGCGGAAAATTTACTCGCTAATGCCAATGCACTGGTGAAGGCATTCTCAACACGTCCCGATCCTGCCAGCCCTGCTGCAAACCAGTCACCGCACACGCCTATCCCCTGTTTCGCATTCCATAAGCAATCCTCTGCGATTGGCTCCACTGCTTGCGCATAACGCCAGCGATGGGCGACGGCGTGAATAGGCTGGATTAGTGATCCTGTTGCCTCATGAAAAGCCCTGGACAACTTCTCTTTGGCACGCTCGTTATCATCTTCCAGATGTTCTATGCTCCACTCTTGCGTCGCATGACAAACCCAACGCTCGCCCACCCGATGTGATGGTTTAGCAGTGTCGCTGGCGATCCAGCCCAGGCGTGAATTGCTGACCCAGGCACCCTCATATGGCAAATTAAGCGGCGTCTGAAAACCCAACATCAAAGTCCAGCACGGTGTCAGATGAACTTTGGCAGTTTGCTTCGCCATGGCAGGAGCCACTCGCAGCAAAGGTGTTGCCTGCTCTGGCGGAATCGCCAGCAGTACCGCATCAAAAGGCCCTGCCGATGCCGGGACAGGCACCATGTCGGATTTGATCGATAGTATCCATTGCTTTTCGAAAGCTACAATCGCAACCACTTGCTGCTCGGTGCGAACATCCAGACCATGTGCCAGTTGCTTACCCAAAGAACTCATCCCGGGAACCGCGACATATCGTTTGGCGGAGTTTCCAGTTGGCTTACTCAGACCATGATCCAACGTCACTAGCTTACTTTCCCAAGGCACAACCCAACCTAATTTGCGCCAATCGTTAATCTCTTTTTTAAAGCGATCCGAAGTCGCCGTGAAATACTGTGCGCCATGATCAAAACCACCTAGCTCTGTCATACGGGTGCTCATACGTCCGCTAACACCACGGCTCTTCTCGTACACCGTCACATGATGACCCTGGGACTGTAATTGACGGGCGACAGTGAGTCCTGCTAATCCTGCTCCAACGATGGCGATTTGCATATAGTTCCTTCAAAAATTTGAGCAAAAGAAAACGCCCGCAAATCAGATCTGCAGGCGTCGTTTTATTCTGTACGGGTATTAAAAAATTGCGACAAACTGAGCAAGGCTTGAACTGGGGGAGTGACGAAAAATTGCCCCTGCAACGCACGTCGGCGGCGGCAATGCAAAAAGTACTGCACCGCCAAATCACGCCGCAAAGGCGGTTTTGCGTCGATCCGCAAAGTCATTATTCTTCCTGCTGTTCTACTGGCCAATCACGGATATACGCTTTCAGCATTTTGTTCTCAAAACTTTGCGCTTCGAGCACTGCTCTTGCCACGTCGTAGAAGGAAATAATACCTAGCAGTGTTTTCGCATTCATCACTGGCAGGTAGCGGGAATGTTTTTCCAGCATCATACGGCGTACTTCATTGACCTCGGTATCTGGAGTGACAGTCAATGGATGATCATCCATATATTTGCGCACAGTGCCGTTACCTAAGGAGCCGTTATTGGCATGGATCGCACGGATCACTTCGCGGAAAGTAAGGATGCCGGACAAATCGCCGTATTCCATCACCACCAGCGAACCAATATCCTTTTCTTCCATCACACTGACCGCTTCTGAAATCGGAGTATCGGGAGTAATGGTGTAAAGAATATTGCCTTTTACCTGAAGAATTTCTGAGACTTTCATACCGCTCTCCTCTTTGTCATCAGTTGACATTGACTGATGTTTAATTTTTTGTGCCAACGAACGCAAGATTGGTCAACACATTTGATGTTGTATGTTCAATGTATCGCAAGCATCGCAAAAAATCCAGCACAGATGCCAACTAATTTGCACGAAGGCATAACAATTTCAAGTAAACCGCCTCATTTTCATAGCAGAACAGGGGCGCAAGCGCATCCCAAACATCGGTGTTTCGATGGTAGCATTAGCACACTAAAAATCAGGAGAACAACAACATCATGAGCGGTCCAAAATACCACGGCTTTGACACTCTTTCCCTGCACGCTGGCGCGGCACCAGACCCGGTAACCGGCGCACGTGCAACGCCAATTTATCTGACATCCTCGTTTGTCTTTAAAGATTCTGACCATGCGGCATCCTTATTCAATATGGAACGCGCTGGTCATGTTTACTCCCGTATCTCTAACCCGACCAATGCCGTGCTAGAAGAACGTATTGCCGCATTGGAAGGTGGTGTCGCTGGGATTGCGGTTGCCAGCGGCCAGGCCGCCATGCATTTAGGCCTCGCAACGATTGCCGGCGCAGGCTCTCACGTAGTAGCCTCACGCGCCCTGTACGGTGGTTCGCAAAACTTGCTGGCTTACACCATGAAGCGCTTTGGCATAGAGACGACCTTTGTTGACCCTCGCAATCTGGATGCATGGCGTGCGGCTATCCGCCCTAATACTAAAGTGCTGTTTGCAGAAACCTTGGGCAATCCCGGCCTGGATGTCTTGAATATTGCGGCGGTCGCAGAAATCGCTCACAGCCATTATTTGCCATTGATGCTGGACTCCACCTTCACGACGCCTTATCTACTGCGCCCATTTGATCATGGCGCTGATCTGGTATTCCATTCGGCAACCAAGTTCTTATGTGGTCACGGTACGGCGATCGGAGGCCTACTGGTCGATGGCGGTACATTCGACTGGCAACAAGCGTATGAAAAAACCGGACATTTTGCCGAGCTGTGTGAGCCTTATGATGGTTTTCACGGCATGGTGTTTTCAGAAGAATCCACCGTCGCAGCCTTCTCATTACGCGCACGGCGCGAGGGTTTGCGTGACTTTGGTGCCAGCATGAGCCCACACAATGCCTTCGCTATTCTGCAGGGAATAGAAACGCTGGGACTACGCATGGACAGGCATGTTGCTAACACCCGCAAAGTAGTCGAATTTTTAGTCGCCCATCCAGCCGTCGAATCAGTCTCGTATCCAGAACTGGAATCTCATCCTGATTATGAACTGGCTAAAACCTTGCTACCCAAAGGTTGTGGTGCTGTATTTTCTTTCAGTATTAAAGGCAACCGCGCCGCTGGTCAGCGTTTTGTCGAATCTTTAAATTTATTCTCGCACCTCGCGAATGTCGGTGATGCAAAATCACTGGTGATTCATCCCGCGTCAACGACGCACTTCCGCGTCCCGGCAGAACAATTGCTTGCCTCCGGTATTACCGAAGGCACCATGCGTTTATCGATAGGATTAGAGAATGTCGATGATTTGATTGAAGACTTGGCGCGTGGCTTAAAAGCTGCTCAGAAAGGAGCCTGAGATGCTACTCACCGTTCATGACCACATCGCATTCTGCTACACAGGCGGCAAACAATTCAATCCAGGGCAAGCAACCGTTGTCTTCCTCCATGGCGCACAAAACGACCATTCAGTATGGGCATTACAAACTCGTTACATCGCTCATCACGGCTTTAATGTTCTGGCAGTGGATTTGCCTGGACATGGCCGCAGCAAAGGTGCGGCGCTGACGACAGTCGAACAAATGGCAGATTGGCTGATCGCCTTGTTAGATGCCGCTGGCGGGCAGAAGGCAATGCTGGTTGGTCACAGCATGGGGTCTCTGATTGCCTTGGAAACCAGTGCGCGCGCACCAGAAAAAGTCAGCAAATTAGCCCTCATCGGTACTGCCTATCCGATGAAGGTATCAGACACCTTACTCAATGCTGCACGCGACGAGGAGCAGACCGCCATCGATATGGTGAATATCTGGTCCCATACCTCCATCGCGCATAAACCATCTTGCCCTGGGCCGGGATTTTATGTCATGGGCGGCAGCCAGCGTCTGATGCAACGTATTTCTAAGATCAATCCTGATAAAGTCTTTTATACCGATTTTTCAGCATGCAATGCCTATGCTAACGGTGAGCAGGCGGCGCAGGCGGTTAGCTGTCCAACCCTATTTGTTTTAGGAAAAAAAGACATGATGACGCCGCCCAAAGCGGCAGCCACGCTGCGCACTGCGATCCCGCACAGCAAAACGACATTGATAGAAAATTGCGGACACTCGCTGATGGCAGAACGAGGCGACGCAGTGCTTACAGCCTTGTTTGATTTTATAAAATCGTAAGTACGAGTACGTTGTGCATTCCCTGCCCGCGGCAGTTAGGAGAGAATGCAAGACCTGCTTAAATCACATCATTTTGCCAAATAGAGAAAAAGCATTGCATGAATAACTGGCTATTATTTGCTGCAACTGAAGCAGCGCTTTCATTATCACCAGGTCCCGCCGTGATGATGGTCGTTGCCTACGGCATCGCACGCGGATGGCGTATTTCGCTGTTCGTCACTTTGGGGATTTTGACCGGGAATGCCGTTTACTTTGCCATCTCTGCGACAGGGATAGGATCGCTCCTTTTGGCCTCTCCCAAGATCTTTATGGCGATCAAATATGCAGGTGCAGCATATCTGGTGTACTTGGGCTTATCCGCTATTTTTGGCAGACCATCCCCGATCACCTTGAGCAAATTAGATAGCAAACCACAGAGCGGCAAACGGATCTTCAGCACCGCAGTGATGCTGCAAATGACGAATCCTAAAGCCCTGCTAGGATTTGTCGCGATTCTGCCGCAGTTTATTGATCCACAAAAACCCATCATCCCACAAATGAGTATCCTTGCTGCATGCTCCATCATTCCAGAATTTTTTATTCTATTGGGCTACGGCATGCTGGCAAACAAAGCTAGCCATTTAGCAACGCAACCCAAGTACAGTGTGATTACAGAAAGAATTGCCGGTAGTCTGGTGTTGGCCGCCGGCGTATTGGTAGCCCTAGTTTAAACCGTCAACTAGATCAATCTGCTTTAGTTGGAGCACGATACGACATGCAAAACGATAACGCGATGCATCGAATATGGCAGGTCATTCTGACTGAGGTCAGACAATTACTGGTCTGGAATACGCCTAGCAGATCTTGGCATATCGCCTTAATCGTTTCCTTGTGTATGGGAATTCCCGTATTTGCTGGCGCCTATTTTGGTAAGCAAGATTTCGGCATTCTGGTTGGTATGGGAACGCTGGTGATTTTATACTTGCCTAAGACGTCTATTGCGCACCGCATGCTGACGCTAGTCGCATGTTCATTCGGTTTTTCGGTCTGTTTTACCTTAGGCTTATGCGCCAGCTTTGATCCCTATGTATCAGTCGCGGTGATGACGCTCACCGTTCTGCTGATCGACGTCATTTGTCGCTATTATTCTTTGCCTCCACCCGCCAGCTTCTTTTTTATCCTGATGATCGCAGTCGGAAGCACCATGCCGTTTAACCTTGCTGGGATACCAATGCGGGTAGGACTGATTTCGATCGGTGGCATGCTGGCTTGCTTAATCGCTTTGATCTATTCTTTGGCCATCGCAAACAAACCCATCAAACTCTCACCAGTGCCGCCGGTAGACCGCGACATCTTTGCGATCCTGCTCGAATCCTTGGTTATTGCCAGCTTCGTCGGCGGATCGTTTTTACTCTCACGCCTGCTGCATTTAAATAATCCCTATTGGGTACCGGTATCCTGTGCGGCGATTATGCAAGGTGCTACCTTCCGCTTGATCTGGCATAAGAAAGTCCATCGCATTATAGGTACCGCATTGGGTATGGGGCTGACATCCATTATTTTTTCATTGCCATTAAACGTCTGGACCTATGCACTGGCCATCACGGTATTACAATTTATCGTTGAAATGCTGATCGTCAGAAATTACGGCGTTGCCGTGATTTTTATTACCCCACTGACTATGTTATTTGCAGAAGGTGCCTCTGTCAGAGTGCCTCCCGATTCGTTGGTACTGACACGCTTGTTCGATATTATTTTGGGTAGTCTGATCGGCGTCGCCGGAGGATGGGTATTGCATCATCCTAAAATTTTGACCTATGTTGCTGGTAAGGTGAAATCAAAAACACAGACGACAATACAAGTCAAAACCGACAAAGACCTAGAATAAAGAAACGTACGTAAAACAATCTAAGGAGACCATCATGAGTCAAAAATACAGCAGTTTCGCCGAATTTTATCCCCTCTATTTAAGTGAACATCGCAACCGCCACTGTCGCCAACTTCACTTTATTGGATCAACCCTAGTGTTGCTCTGTGTGGCAATGTTTATTGGTACCGGCGCCGGAGTATGGTTAATCGCCGCACCTTTATGTGGTTATGGCTTCGCCTGGGTCGGTCATTTTGGTTTTGAGAAAAATAAGCCGGCCTCATTCAAACAACCGCTATATTCGTTCATGGGCGACTGGGTGATGTACTGGCAGCTGTGGACTGGGAAGATTGGGTTTCAGGCAGGTTGAATCAAGAGATTTTCATATAACGTAGCACCTGATAATAAAGGTGAACAAGTTCAATGTTTTGCCTATCCACTTATACCCCATTGGAAACATTTCAAAATGAAGTTATTGAGAAAAGAGTCTATTTTCAATAACGAATTGGGTGTACATCGATTTTCCTAAATTGCCTTAATGCAACTATTACGCCAGCAATTATGGAAAATAAGAGCGGAACAATAATCGTCAAAGCTAACTCTTCGTTTGGATTGCGGGTTGTTACGAATTTTGGGTCGCCAGGCAGATAAATCACAAGTAATTTTCCGTTTACTCCAAGGTCTGCGCATCCGTCGCCTGTCCCATCTAAATTTCTTCCCGCAATGGAATAACGAAAATAACAACGCTGGTGATTTTCAGGCTGTATCTGAGTAATCGTTGCTTCAATCTTTTGACCTTTCTCCGACATCTCATACCATCCCAGCCAACCGGGACCGGAAAGATTCAACATAACAGAAAAAAAAGTAAACGCGAAGAGCGCAGCAGCACTGCCGACTTGTAATGGTTTCACAAAATTATTTGCGCCTTCATTTAAAAAAACAACATACATATGGCTTTTGTAATATCAACTTTTTAGTCGAGTTCTCATCATCAGGTTATCTGGTAAATGAATCAGTTCAGCTCAAAACTCATGTGACATACTGATATGCGGAATCCCTGCCTCTTCAAACACATCACCCTCACGGCTGTAGCCATTGCGGGCATAAAACGGTTCTGCTGAGGTCTGTGCATTGAGTTTGACTGCTTTGTCGCCGCGGTTTCGGGCTTGTTGCATCAAGCTTTGTAGTATCGCTGCGCCGACACCCAGACCGCGGGCGGCACTTCTGACCGCCATGCGTCCGATATGACCATCTGGCAGCAATCGCCCTGTGCCAACGGCTGTACCTTGTGCGTCATAGGCGACGGCATGCAAGCATTGCGCATCCATCTCGTCCCACTCCAATTCGACAGGGATATTCTGCTCGATGACGAAGACGTCATAGCGAATTGCCTGTGCTTCTTTTTGTAGTTCTGCCCAAGAACCCAAGGTGACGCGCACTGCGTCTTTATCTGCTGTTGTAGTCATCATATTGTTTAGGGATGGATATCTAAGATTTTGTCATTATCATACGACAATGAGGATAGAGTTGAACATGAAGTTCAGCGAATATCAAGCCTGTCATTCTGCGCTTGCAGCAGAAATGTAGTGGCACTGATTTTTCAACTAGAGAACGGACTCCTGCCGATATCAGCGGATCAATCAATTCAGACTTTAGCCTGATTCGTCTCTGGCTTACAAATTTCCAGTTTGGAAATGATCGCACGCCATTGCTCGGGTACGGCAACTCCTTTGCGCACGGCAGTGTCAGCATAGACGTAGAACAACTCACCAGAAATCAGATGCTGATCGCCGATGTATATCTCTAGCACAAAGCGCAGGGATGAATTGCCGATTGCTGCGCAGCGTACGCCAATCTCCAGCACATCATCAAATCTGGCGGGCGCCATATATTCGACAGTGGCTTTGCGGGCGAACAGCTCTTTGCCCTGCTCCGCTTGCACCGTGACATTAGGCAAATTGGTAGCACGCCAGTATTCAGTAAAAGCGACGTCAAAATACGTCAGGTAGTGGCCATTGAAAACGATGCCTTGCATGTCGACTTCTGACCAGCGTACCCGCAGCGAATGAAAAAAAGTAAAATCAGTACGTGCCATTTTATTGCTCTAAAAATCCACGGATCAATTGATTAATACGCGCAGGCTGTTCATGGATAACCCAATGACTACCTTCTGGTATGCGCACGACTTCTAAATCGTCGATAAAGTTCTCTAGCCCATCGAGCAGAGTTTTTGGCAGAGCCTTATCGGTCTCGCCCCAGATCACGCGGGTCGGCACTTTGATTTTGAAGTCGTCAGGATTGAGTTGCAGTTGTAATGGTCCTTTATTGCTGTCTGTCGGTGGGTGCAAAGGCGAGGCGCGATAATAATTGACGCCGCCAGTCAAGCCACGTGACCAGCACTCGTGATATTTGGCGCGAGTCTCTGCATCAAACCAGCCCGTATTGGCTTGCCCCATTCCGTTAAAGAATCCTTCCATCAAAGCAAAATCATCTTTGGCGAGCGCTTTCTCTGAACCTTCCGCCCGCAACCAGTTCATGTATTCGCTTGCCGATTTTTGGGAAGGATCCGAACTGAGCGCCTGCATAAACAAGTACGGATGTGGTGAGTTAATGATAATCAACTTGTGCAGCAACTCCGGGAAGGAGATTGCCAGATTCCAGCAGATCGCACCGCCCCAATCGTGGGCGATGATCACGACTTTTTCGTAGCCAAGATGCGCAACTAATAAGCGCAAATCCTCCACAATGTGACGTGCTTTGTAGGCAGACAAATCAGCTGGCATATCCGATAAATTAAAACCCCGCAGATCCGGTGCGACGGCAAAATAATCCTGACCAAACTCGGCCAGCTGAGCCGACCACTCGTACCAGAATTCCGGAAATCCATGGACAAAAAGCAGCAAAGGCTTACCTGCTTCACCGGCACTGGCGTAATGCAGACGAGTACCGTTAGACAGTGATGCAAATTGATTTGATTGTATGACTGCACTCATAATTTCACCACCATAAAATTGATTGGATATTTGGGCATTAAAACTAATAATTACACATACTCCCCCGTGATCATTATAAAAACCAACTCATTGTCCAGATAATATATAGACGATTTATAATTACTAGGAAGGAGTATATTGATTATCCATTGTGCTTATCTCGTGTTTGCGTTGTTTTACTTACGACTTAAGCTGCGCATTTTGTATCCCATCCGTCTGGCATTGAACTTGATTACCGTGCCAGACTTCAGGTCAACTATCGGGAACTGCTATCAGGCGGACTTCAGCTTTGCGCGCAGCATATCGCGGATGTGCGGCACTGCCTTATATGGGTCGCTTGGATTGCGTTGCGTAATAATATCCTCCATACGCTCTTGTACATTCCCTAGCGCAGCTGGATGGGAGTAGATGTAGAACTGTCCATCGCTGATCGCCTTGAAGGTTTTTTCCGCAACTTCTGCCGCAGTCACTTTTCCTGACGAGACCGCTTTATCCGACATCGCTTGCGAGGCTTTTTGGCTTGCTGTCGGTGCTGATGCTTGTACGTCGTCGGGACGATTACGTTGCGACTGGCTGATGCCGGTTGGAACAAAATAAGGACATAAGACGGATGCGCCTATCGGTGCTTCGACTAGGCTTAAATCCTGGAACAAGGTTTCGGACAAGGACACGACGGCATGCTTGGAAACGTTGTACACGCCCATCGTCGGCGCGTTGAGCAAACCTGCCATGGACGCTGTGTTGACAATGTGACCTTCATAATCAAGGTCGGTCTTTGCGCATTCCAGCATCAGCGGTGTGAAGATACGCACGCCATGGATCACGCCCCATAAATTGACGCCCAATACCCATTCCCAGTCGGCTTGGGTGTTTTCCCAGATCAGCCCACCAGAACCGACACCAGCATTATTGAAGACTAAATGCACGGCGCCAAATTTTGCCATCGTGGCATCGGCCAAAGCCTGCACTTCTGCCGCATGGCGCACATCACAACGCATTGTCAGGACTTGGGCATCCATTGCCTCTAGCTCGGCTTGGACTTTATCTAATGCGTCTTGTTGCACGTCGGCCAATACCAACTTCATACCGAGCTTGGCACCGATCAGCGCAAATTCACGGCCAAATCCGCTACCACCACCAGTGATAACGGCTACTTTATTTTGAAAATTTTTCATGGGTGTCTCCAGCTATTTTTATGGAAAAAACGATTAATGCAAAAGGATCAATTAAGACTTGGTTTGCTCAAAGCTCAAGCCGGTATTACGCGTTTCATTTGGAAACCTACACGTGGAAAATGCACAGTCACGTTACCAGCGCGTTCATCATGGCGTTGCACAGCGAGCTCATTGGCGCTACATATCACCAACTCGCCCTGCACCGGGTCCAGTGCGTAATCGTTAGGCATGATGGTGACTTGCTCACCCAACGCAATGCCGTGGATATCAATAAAACTGGCTGTGACAGCAGCTGGCGTTGATGTACTGGCGAGTTCAATGGCTTCGGTACTGCGCATTTTTTCAGATTGACCGTGACCGAAGCCAGCGATTTTATCCATCCACGAAAGAATCAGAGGATGCGCATCCAGAATCCCTGCCACTGCGGGAACACGCCGGATAAACCACAAAGCGTGATACACAGAAAAATCAACGATACTCGCCTGATCACCGAGTAAATACGCTTGACCACCCGCCAACATAGCGTCCAAGCGACGCAGATACTCTTGCAATTGTCCGGTCGCCTCTGGCAGAGACATACGCGGTGCATTGGCGCGCATCGCTGCACGGTCAGCACCAAACGCCTTCATCTGTTCTGGCGTGACATCACCCAGGATGCCACTCATCGCAGCCGGCTGAAATGTGTAGGCAATCGCAGTCCAGAATAAGGTCGTATCCGCCCAATGTGCCAGCGTTTTAGACAAGCCAGCAATCGCTTCTGGATAAAGTGACGGCGTTGGTGCGAGAGTTTCCAACACATCAGCAATCAAGGCGGTATCACAATAAATATCTGCGCCGATTTGCATGATCGGCGTACGGCGATAACCGCCAGTCAACGCGACCACATCGGGCTTTGGCATGATGGACGGAATCATCACTGACTTCCAGTTCAGATTTTTAAATCCGAAAATCAGACGTATTTTTTCTGAAAACGGTGACACTGGATAGTGATGAAAAATAATATCGGACATGAACACCTCTTTTTGCGGCTATTGGAATTGGCTTTTCAAATCAAATTGCACAACAGTAGCTCTAACAATTTTCTGTGTTTTCTGCCTCTCCGCTTATGTGAGAGGCAGAAAAATTGATTAAATCCGTTAGACCCGTTACACCAACTTCACCAACTGCTTACCAAAGTTTTTACCTTTGAGCAAACCAATAAATGCCTCTGGTGCGCCAGCCAAATCTGGTGCAATCGATTCACGGAATTTGAGTTTGCCGGTAGCAACCAGCGTGCCCAGTTCTTTCAAGCCTTGTGGCCACATGTCAATATGTTCTGACACGATGAAGCCGCGTAAAGTGACACGCATGGTCAAGAATACCCGCGCGTTACGGATAGAAATTGCTTCACCGTTGTACCCGGCGATCATGCCACATAGGGCAACACGACCAAATTGATTCATGCGTGCCAGACTAGCGTCGAATACTTCACCGCCGACGTTTTCGAACACGCCGTCAATACCATCTGGCGTCGCTGCTGCGAGGTCGGCTTCTAAGTTACCGGCTTTGTAATCGATGCAGGCGTCAAAGCCTAATTCGTTGACAACATAAGCGCACTTTTCTGCGCCACCGGCGATACCGACGACACGGCAGCCCATTTGTTTAGCTAACTGGCCGACCACACTACCGACCGCGCCGCTGGCTGCGGAGACTACGACCGTCTCACCTTTTTTAGGATGAATGATTTGTGTTAGACCGTACCAGGCGGTCATCCCTGGCATACCGACAGAGCCGAGATACGCCGACAACGGAATATGCGTCGTATCGACTTTGCGCAACATGATGCCGTCGGATACGCCCATCTCTGCCCAGCCCAACATGCCAACGACTTTATCGCCGACGGCAAACTGAGGATTTTTACTCGCGACGATCTCGCCCACGGTGCCACCGATCATGGTCTCGCCAATGGCTTGTGGGACCGCGTAGCTTTTCGACTCTTCCATGCGACCACGCATATACGGATCGAGTGACATAAAGTGATTGCGGATCAAGACTTCTCCGTCTTTGATCTCTGGAACAGGGACTGTCTCCAGACGAAAGTTATCTGGCTGAACTTCCCCTTTTGGACGGGATGCGAGGACTATACGTTGATAAGTTGTTGTGCTCATGTTGATCTCATTTCATTAATTGGTTAGCGACTGCCTGAAAAGCGCGATAAGTGATGGGGTCACTTGCGCCATTGGCAGCGATGGGGTGAGAAGAAAATTTAACGATGACCATTTCGGCCACCGGATCAATGTAAATACGTTGACCATGAATACCGCGTGCTTCAAAGGTTTTGTGACTGTTATGACCTATCCACCACATATTGCGATACGAATAACCGGGGATAGTGGCGTAACCAGCTTTAGCAAATTTGGCCTGATCACCACCTTTGCGAATATCATCGATGGCAGCTTTAGGAATAATTTGCTGTCCGTTAAACTTGCCGTCCAAACGCATCATCTCGCCAAACCGTGCCATATCGCGCAAGCCAAGATTGAGACCACCACCGCCCTGCTCGGTACCAATGCTATCGACTGCAAAATAGGCGTCATTTTCTACCCCTAATTTTTGCCAGATACGTTCAGACAATAAATCCGCCAGCGATTTGCCGCTGGCACGCTTGATGATCCATGCCAGCACTTCTGCATTTACTGTTTTATAGGCGAAGGCATCGTCGTGTTGACCTTCTTTTTTCAGCTTAACCAGAAAATCATAAAAGGTTCTGGGACCATCATACGTTGGTGCTGTCGGCAACAAACCACCGGCTCTGGCGTAATCCCAAATCTCGGCTTTCGGATCGGCATAATTCTCAGAATATTGCACACCAATCGTCATATCCATGACTTGGCGCACTGTAGCATCGCCATAAGCGGACTCTTTTAATTCAGGCAGATATTTGGTCACCAGCGCAGTAGAATCCAGGCTACCTTCAACCGACATTGCTGCAGCCAAAGTACCAACAAAAGACTTGGTCACGGACATAGCGATATGCGGCAACTGCGGTTTGCTGATACCAAAGTATTTCTCATACACGATACGACCTTTGTGCATGACCAAAACGCTGTCGGTATAGGTATTGTTGAGCATATCGGCCCAGGTCGCATTGGCGCCCTTGTCATCAACAAAAGAGACTTTATCCAGATCGACCAATGCTTGCGGCAAGGGGGACGCAGCCAGCGTGCCATGCCAGACGTTTGCTGTTGGACCTAACTCACGCCCATGCGAAAACGACCAACGGGTGCGGGGAAACTGGTAGTTACTGCCGTTACTAAATTTAACGACTTTGTCTGGCGCGGGTGGGAAACCTTGCATCCAGCCTAGCGTTTTTGGATCGGTGCTGGCTGGATCAGGTAAAGCCGTTTGTGCGATTGCGGTATTGATTGCTGTTGTCATGAGTCCGCCAATGAGTAACTTCGCCGCGATTGTAAAGCCCGATGCGATTGATGATTTCTGACGCGTTCTTTGTATTCTTTTTGTTGTGGGCATGCTGTCTCCTGTTTCCATTCTGTGTTTTTACTGTTGGATTTATTAGGACCTGCTGACACTTAATTTGCTTATACCTTTGGTCTGACTTTGGTTGAACTTTGGTTGAACTTTGGTAAAGTTAATCGAGAAAATATAAGATCAATATAAAGGGGAAATTCACATACTCCCCCCGATTTTATTAAAATATGGCTTATCGTCCAATGATTATATGGACGAATAAAAATACCCCACCTCAGTATATTTATAATTCACCAACTTAAACATCTGCATCCGAATAACTATTGCGCGTCAAATCAGCGATTAACTCCCTCTTCTCCCGCTGGCAGGAGATGAGTTTTACCAATGTAGATTGACTCGCTAACCAGATATTTTTAAAAACTAAATCACTCACTCATTCACTCAGTCAGTCGCTGCCATAGAGCTTCTTCATATTTTCACCCGATTTCAAGCGGCGTAAGTATTTAAACGTACCCATTGCCTTTGCCACCAATTTGTCGCCGTTCCAGATTTCGCCTTCGCAGAAACACATGGTCGTTGACCGATGAAA
Source organism: Undibacterium sp. RTI2.2 (assembly GCF_035018705.1). Lineage (NCBI taxonomy): Bacteria > Pseudomonadati > Pseudomonadota > Betaproteobacteria > Burkholderiales > Oxalobacteraceae > Undibacterium > Undibacterium sp. RTI2.2. The sequence continues at coordinate 25,123 of NZ_JASJXN010000042.1, forward strand.
AGCATGACCTCGCGCTTCGATATGGCCGCCAGTAATCCCGCCCGGTTGCAGAAAAGTCGTTTTCATCTCAACCGTGACTACGCCTTTTAAATCTTCGCACAAGGATCGTCCGGCCATTGCCATCACCACATCCAGCATGGTCATGAGTACACCGCCGTGGACGATTTGCCAGCTGTTCATATGGCGCTCGGTTAAATCTAAAGTGAGTTTGGCGTTACCCCCGTCCATCTCTAAAAATTCAACTCCAAGATCATGCAGGAAGGGATTGAGTGCAGAAGTAGGCTGCGGGATCGGAACACCATTGCTGGCAGATTCATCCTGAACCTGTGTCACGGTATGTGAATGACCTTCTGCAATTTTTTTCGACTCAGTAGTAGACAAGCTCATGCTGATCTCCGGTTATATTGTCGGGACTTAGCACAGTCACAGTGCAGCCCTCTGAGCATTTCTAAAAATGAATTATCAGAATGCAGAATACAAAACACAGCAATAAATGGAGCGACTGTGTTTGGATTGTGAACTGCATTCAATAGTCGGTTTTCAGACTCAGTTTTCAAATTGCGTGCATTAAACCGCAGAGACTCCACCATCGACTGCCAAGGTTTGACCAGTGATATGTTTACCTGCATCAGAGGCAAACAATAAGGCAACGCCTTTTAAATCTTCATCGTCACCAATACGTTGTAATGGAGCTTCTTTGGAGAGTTTTTCCTCTCCCAGATTTTCCAGAATTCCTTTCGTCATTTTGGACGGAAAAAATCCCGGTGCGACGGCATTCACAGTAATGCCATGTACGCCCCATTCACCAGCCAGAGTGCGAGTGAAATTGATGACTGCCGCTTTGGACGTATTGTAGGCAATCGTCTGCATGGTGCCGGGTCCGTTGCCCGCCAAACCAGCAATAGAGGCGACATTGATAATGCGACCGTATTTGCGAGGAATCATCGAGCGCTTGCCGACTTCTTGCGACAACAAAAAGATACTGCGGATGTTGAGGTTCATCACCTTATCCCATGCCTCAACCGGATAATCTTCTGCCGGAGCGCCCCAGGTTGCGCCAGCATTATTGATGAGGATATCAATATGACCAAGGCGCGCCAATGCCTCATCGACCAGCGGTTTTACGGTACCGTCTTTGCCCAGATCAGCAGCAATCGCGCTGGCGTCTATGCCTTTGCTTTTCAGATGCGCGACCGCCTCGTCCAGATCCGATTGTTTGCGTGAAGACAGCACCAGTTTGGCACCCTGCTCGCCCAATGCCTCTGCCATTTGTAAACCTAATCCACGAGAGCCGCCAGTGATTAAGGCGGTTTTACCTTTGAGGTCGAATAATTGTTGTGAGGTGCGTACTGTTTTCATCTTTGTCTCCGATTATTTTTAATCTATTTTTGAGCTAATATTTTTTAAAACCAGGCGTCTTGCATATCTAAAGTCGTCGTATCCAGACTCGCCAGTAAATCTAATTGTTGATGGACTTTTGGTAGTTCCCACTGATAAAAATATTTACAAGCTTGCAGTTTTCCTGCGTAGAAATTAGCGTCGTGATGGGTTTCTTTTCCAACCGACAACAGCGCTTGCTCTAACCATACCCAGGCGACGACGGTATGACCAAATGCCTCCAGATAAAGGGACGCATTTGCCAGTGTTTTATTCAAATCACCGGCAGCATATAACTGCTGTGTGACCATCGCAATGCGACGTAAAGCCAGCGACAAGGGTTGGGCATAGTCAGATAACTCCGGATGACCGGCTGCACGAGTGATTGTCGCTTGCATCTCCGCACCGAGTGCTTGTAATGCAGCGCCGTCTTGCATGACAACTTTACGTCCCAATAAATCCAGACCTTGTATGCCGTGCGTACCCTCATGAATCGGATTTAAGCGGTTGTCGCGATAGAACTGCTCCACGTTGTATTCACGCGTATAACCATATCCGCCGTGGATTTGAATCGCCAGATTATTCGCTTCCAGGCACCATTGTGAGGGCCAGGACTTAGCGATAGGCGTCAAGATATCCAGTAACAATAAGGCGTTGGCGCGTGCCGCTGGATTTGTCGCACTGCGTTCCTCATCTACCAGACGAGCGCAATATAAATTCAGTGCAAGCCCACCTTCGACATACGCTTTTTGCGCCAGCAACATCCGTTTGACATCGGTATGTTGAATGATAGGCAGTTGCGCCGTAGCAGGATCTTTGGCTTGCGGATTGCGCCCTTGCGGACGGTTTCGTGCATAGTCCAGTGAATGCAGATAGCCAGTATAACCAAGCATAACTGCACCCAGACCAACACCAATACGCGCCTCATTCATCATGTGGAACATATTAGCGAGACCTTTATGCAAGGTACCGACCAGATAGCCGATTGCGCCTGCTTTGCCTTCCGGCTTGAACTTACCTTCGCCAAAATTGAGCAAGCAATTGGTGGTGCCGCGATAGCCCATTTTATGGTTTAAGCCAGCCAGCACAACGTCATTGCGCTCACCTAATGAACCGTCTGCATTGACGAGTTTTTTAGGGACGATAAAAAGAGAAATCCCTTTAACACCTGGAATCAGTTTGCCGTTCTCATCTGGCACTTTGGCGAGTACTAGATGGATAATATTTTCCGATAATTCATGCTCGCCAGCAGAGATCCACATCTTATTACCGGTCAGGCGATAACTACCATCGGCCTGAGGTTCTGCGCGAGTGACTATATCGGACAAACTGGACCCTGCCTGCGGCTCTGACAAACACATCGTGCCAAAGAAGCGGCCTTCCAACATCGGTTTGGCGAACAGCTCAATTTGCTCTGGTGTACCGCATTTCATCAAGGTATTGGCATTGCCAATCGTCAGAAATGGATAAGACGAAGTACCAACGTTGGCACCTTTAAAGTAGGCAAAACCTGCCTTCTCGACTACGCAGGGTAATTGCATGCCGCCCAGTTCAAAATCTTGTCCCGCAGCCATCAAACCCGCTTCGCAAAACGCGTTGAGCGCCGTCTTTACCTCTGGGATGATGTGTACGACTTCACCATCAAAATGCGGCTCGTTCTGATCGTTCTTTTTATTATGCGGGGCGAATAACTCAGTGGCGATTTGCTCGCAGGTATCGAGCGCAGCATTGAAGGTTTCTCGGGTGTGGTCAGCAAAACGCTCGCGCTGATTTAAGGATTCGACATTCAGCCATTCATACAGCAAAAAATCGAGGTCGCGGCGGGGGATGATTTTTGATTGCATAGCGGATCGGATATCAGATGTTGGACGTTGGCAGGACGACGGATCGTCCTTTTAAAAAAAGCAAGACAGATTACTCCCGTCTTACTCGTCTTTATTTTTTAGGACTTACGCAAAAACGCCCCGGCTGCGTTGTAGCTCCTAGCTGTACTAAAGTACTATCTTCGTCGCTACGCCTTGCCGGGACAATTTTGCGTAGGTTCTATTTTTATACCGTGAAAGGTAGTAAAGCTAATCAGTCGCTCAGCAATTACACCACTTCAAACAAGCCAGCCGCGCCTTGACCGCCACCGATACACATGGTTACCACAACAAATTTTGCGCCACGGCGTTTACCTTCGATCAAAGCATGCCCAGTCAAACGTGCACCGGATACGCCATAAGGATGGCCTACCGCAATCGCACCACCGTTGACATTGAGTTTATCCATTGGAATACCAAGCTTGTCTGCACAATACAAAACTTGCACGGCAAAGGCTTCGTTCAATTCCCACAAGCCGATATCTTCTACTTTGAGACCCGCTTTTTTCAGTAATTTTGGAATCGCATAGACCGGACCAATACCCATTTCATCTGGCTCACAACCTGCGATGGCGAACCCACGGAAAATACCCAATGGTTGCAGACCTTTGGCTTCTGCTAATTTGCTGTTCATCAAAATCGCGACGGAGGCACCATCAGAAAATTGACTTGCGTTACCGGCAGAGATAACGCCGCCTGGCAACGCGGAACGGATTTTAGATACCGCTTCCAGCGTTGTATCTGCACGAATACCTTCATCAGAAGAGATCGTGACTTCTTTGCTGACCAACATACCAGTGGCTTTGTCAGCCACACCCATGATGGTCGTCATCGGAACGATTTCTGCATTAAATAAACCAGCGGCTTGTGCAGCGGCGGCACGCAATTGACTTTGCACACCGTATTCATCCTGGCGATCACGGCCGATGTTGTAACGCTTGGCGACGGTTTCTGCTGTCTGCAGCATTGGCCAGTAAACTTCTGGCTTGTGCTCTTTCAACCAGGTTTCAACGATCATGTGTTTATTAGCTTCGTTCTGTACGCAAGAAATTGACTCAACGCCGCCAGCAGCATAAACATCGCCCTCACCGGCAATAATACGCTGGGCTGCCAGAGCGATGGTTTGCAAGCCAGAGGAACAAAAACGATTGACTGTCATACCGGCAGTCGTGACCGGGCAACCACCGCGCAATGCGATCTGGCGGGCGATATTGCTGCCAGTTGCGCCTTCCGGTGTGGCGCATCCCATGATGACGTCTTCCACCTCGCCAGCTTCAATCTTAGCGCGTTCAATCGCAGCACTGAGGACATGACCGCCCATCGTGGCGCCATGCGTCATATTGAAAGCACCTTTCCAGGATTTTGCTAGGCCGGTACGTGCGGTGGATACGATAACTGCATCAGTCATGTGAGTCTCCTATTTAGGTAATTTTTTTAATTTGGGTAAATCGATCATTGCTACAAACTGGACATACTTAATATTCTGGACGCTTCTGCCAACTTTAAAACCGATTTAAAAACTGACTTTAAGAGTGATTTTACAATCGATAACGGGACATTATTATGCGCCCGATTGTTAGTCAATTTCGGTACCAGGCCAGGTACAAAAGCATCACGCAAAAATAACTGAATATGAGAATAGCATATTTTTAGTACGACCGTTCGCAAAAATTTTAACTTATTTTGAGCAGGTAAAACCACACAAATTCACCTTATAAACTGGTGAATACAAATTCATCCCTGTCGTCCTCGTCGTCCACATCGCCCTTCTTCGTAAGGTTCTGTAAGTTTCAAGAAAGCATGCCGTAAGTTTCAGACTGCACACTCAACCACGCTAAAAGTAAGCTTTACAAATTTTCTATTCCGTAAAGCTAGTTTTTGCTTACAACTTTAAAATAAAACAGGAGACAAGCATGGCGACAGGACCAGTAGCGTCAGGCAGTATGACGGCTGAAGAGCGTAAAGTAATTTTCGCGTCTTCCCTCGGTACTGTATTTGAATGGTACGACTTTTATCTGTATGGCTCACTCGCAGCCATCATTGCAAAACAGTTCTTTGCAGGCACCGATCCCAATACGGCATTTATTTTTGCTTTGCTGGCTTTCGCGGCTGGCTTTATCGTTCGACCTTTTGGCGCACTGGTGTTTGGCCGCTTGGGCGATATGATTGGTCGTAAATATACCTTCTTGGTCACGATCCTGATCATGGGTGGCTCAACCTTCGTCGTTGGTCTGCTACCAAATTACGCTTCAATAGGTATGGCCGCTCCGATCATCTTGGTAACTTTACGAATCTTGCAAGGTCTGGCACTCGGCGGTGAATACGGCGGCGCGGCAACCTATGTGGCAGAACATGCGCCGCATGGCAAGCGCGGTGCATTCACTGCCTGGATCCAAACCACAGCAACAATGGGGTTGTTCTTATCCTTGTTAGTAATTCTGGGCACTCGCACTGCCATAGGTGAGGATGCGTTTGCTGCCTGGGGCTGGCGCATTCCGTTTTTGGTATCCGTCATCTTACTGGGTGTTTCAGTCTGGATTCGCTTATCCATGAATGAGTCACCTGCTTTTGCCAAAATGAAAGCAGAAGGTAAGACCTCTAAAGCGCCTTTGACAGAAGCATTTGGCCAATGGAAAAACATGAAAATTGTTATTCTTGCTTTGGTTGGATTGACTATGGGACAGGCAGTAGTCTGGTACACAGGCCAATTCTATGCTTTGTTCTTTCTGACGCAAACTTTGAAAATTGATGGCGCAACGGCAAACATATTAATCGCTGCGTCCTTGTTGCTTGCCACACCATTCTTCCTCATTTTTGGATCACTCTCTGACAAAATTGGACGCAAACCTATTATCTTAGGTGGCTGTCTGATTGCTGCTTTGACTTATTTCCCAATATTTGGTGGTTTGACTCACTACGGCAATCCAGCATTAGAAAAAGCATTGCAAAATTCACCTGTTACAGTATATGCCGATCCCGCATCTTGCCAATTTCAGTTCAACTTAACTGGTCAGACTAAATTTATCTCTTCATGCGATATCGCGAAGCAAGTGCTTTCCACTAGTTCAGTAAACTACGCGAACGTCGCAGCACCTGCTGGTAGCCTGGCAGTGATTAGATTAGGTGACAAAGAAGTTCCATCGTTTAATGCTGTGCTGACTCCCGATGGACGTAATTTTGACGCCGACAGTAAAAAGAAAGAAGCCGAGTTCAAGAAAGCTGTTGCAGAAGCAATCAAAGTTGCAGGCTATCCAGCTAAAGCTGATCCGATCCCTTTTGCTTCGGGCAATTGGTGGATGATTCTTGGCCTTCTTTTCATACTAGTTCTATATGTGACGATGGTATATGGCCCGATTGCTGCAATGCTGGTAGAGATGTTCCCTACCCGTATTCGTTACACATCGATGTCATTGCCTTACCACATTGGTAACGGCTGGTTTGGCGGTTTATTGCCGACCACCGCATTTGCGCTGGTAGCTTATAAAGGTGATATTTACTACGGTCTGTGGTACCCGATCATCTTCGCTTTAATCACATTCGTAATCGGCGTCTTGTTTGTAAAAGAAACAAAAGATAACGATATTTACGCAGGGGATTAAAAAGCCTTTTGCTTAAAGAAAAAGCCGTCAATCATTTGACGGCTTTTTTATTGTCTTAGCGCACTAACACTTCTCTCTCTTTTATTTGTTGCGTCTTTAAATTTTCGCTATTAAGAAATTGAAAGGATCAATATACTCCCCTATATTTTCTCCAAATATCGCTGCTAGCCCATAATTTACCTAGACGATTAAAATATACTTACATGCAGTATCTACAATCAAAGCGAAAGTCAATGCTAAAACTCATAGTGCATCTCAAGTCTGACCTTGCCCCGCTGGCACAATAGACTGGCCTGGCTGCCAATCACTAACGACGCTTTGTCTTTGATATGACCAAACGGCAATCCCGTGATGATGGGCACCTTTACGGTTTCGCGCAGAAATTGAATCATCTGTTCAAAGTTGTAGCCATTGTCATGCGCGGCTAATTTGTATCCAGAAAAATCGCCAAATACAATCGCAGATTGCTGTTCCAATACACCAGCAAAATGCAGTTGCAACATCATGCGTTCTACCCGATAAGGATGCTCTGCGATATCTTCTACGAATAAAATACCATTGTCGATTTTGGGGAAATACGGCGTACCGGCCAGATGCGTCAGCATTGCTAAATTTCCACCCCACAGCGTCCCTGCCACATCACATTCTGGCGAAGCGTTGGTATCAAACTCAACATGATGATGCGTATTTTTGATGCAATTAAAAAAGCTCTGTAGAGTAAACTCACTCAGATCTTCACGACTAAAATCATCACACAACATCGGGCCAGAAATACTCGCTTGATGACCTTGCGATAGCAAAGCCAGATGCAGCGCATTGAAATCGCTATAGCCAACAAAGCATTTTCCGCTAGAGACTAATTTTTTATAATCCAGATGTGGCAGCAGACGCGATAAGCCGTAACTGCCACGCAAGGCCATGATGATATCGACATCAGGATTGTCAGCCGCGTCATGCAATTGCGCTGCGCGTTGACTATCAGTGCCACCAAAACGCTGGAATTTTTTATCTGGCTGATAGTAGTTATAAACCTCAAATCCGCGATCTCGTAGGACTTGCAAGCCACGCACTACGCCTGGCTCATCATTCGCACAACCACTGGCAGCGACAATAGCAATGCCTGGTTTGCGTGAATCTTGCTTGGAGTCCGAATTGTTTTTGCGAGTAAAAATAGTCATATGCGATAAATCTGCCGGTCTGACGATCAGTTGATGGGAATTAGAGTTGACGTTGAAATTCTAATCAAAATTCTGGTTGGGATATAGCATAAAGTTCTGATCGGATGCAGAGCAAACATTAGAGTTTCAACCAGTTTTAGAGGCGATCTACCGATCCATTTTCGGGCAATAAACATCACAACAAATATCCTATACTCCCCACCATTTATAGAAAATATGCCCTAATGCGCAATGATTATATGGACGATCGATATATACTTACCACAAGTATATTTATTCACATCACATTTCACCTAAGCAATTCACTGAACTAATCTTAGTCCTCGATCTTAAGCATCAATCACAGGCGTTTTCTTCTGAGCGGCTCTTCGGCTGGCAAAAAAATCTTTGAGTAAGTTACTGCAATTGTCTGCCATTAGCCCGCCAGTAACGCTGGTATGGTGATTGAGTTTTTCTTGCTCGAACAAATTCAGTACCGAGCCGCAAGCACCGGTTTTTAGATCGCTAGCACCAAAAATGACTCGCGCCAAGCGTGCATGCATCATGGCACCAGCGCACATGACGCAGGGCTCTAAGGTGACATAGAGCTCGCAACCTGGCAGCCGATAATTACCCAAAATCTGGGCACCAGCGCGTAAAGCCATGATTTCTGCATGTGCGGTCGGATCGTGTTTGCCGATTGGATGGTTGTAACCGACAGAGATGACTTCACCGTCTTTGACCAATACGGCACCAACTGGCACTTCGCCCAAATCCCAGGCAACTTGCGCCTGAATTAATGCGAGTTGCATAAAATCAGTGTCACTGCTTGCTTGCGCGCTGGCAGTTAGGATCGAGGTCACGAGAAATGAGCAGTGTGTGAATTTGGCTTAGCCGTCAATCTCGGCCCAGCAATTGGGTGTTTCGTAGAGCGTTACTTTGGTGAGCGATAAAGTACGTCCGTAACGATCATGATAGACATCTTTGAGGATGTCGAAAGCGATTTTCGCCAGATTTTCTACCGTCGGGACGCGATCAATGACCACAGTTTTGTGATTGGGCATACTTTCCAAAAACTGTCTGACAACGGTATCTTTTTCGTACACGATAAATGCGTGATCCCAGAGATCGACCAAATATTGATTTGCCAGCGCTTTAATGTCGCTAAAATCCATAATCATGCCATTGTCGGACTCACCATCTTTTTCCACCACTTCACCGGTCAATGTGATGAGCAAAGTGTAGCGATGCCCGTGCAAATTACGGCATTGACTGTTGTGATCAGGAATCCGATGTCCGGTATCGAATTCGACTTTTCTTGTGATGGTGAGCATGTAAGGCCTAAACTAAGATAACTGAAGATGACAAAAATTACGGTATTTGAAGAAGTTTGTGGGTTTGTAAACTGAGCTTCCAATGCGGATGTTGCTTGCAGAATTCGACAGCGATTTTCAAATTCTTGGCTTGTTGCGGGCCGTCCATCGCTTGCACAAAGTAATGCTGAAAATCTAATGCTGCATATGCCTGCATATTTTGTCCCAGTTGCGGGATCACGACTTTGAGTTCATTGCCTTTGCGTACCAGCAGTTCAGCACCCATTTTAGGGCTGACACAAATCCAGTCGACGCCTTCCGGGACTGGCAGTGTGCCATTGGTTTCAATCGCGATTTCAAAACCAACTGCATGCATGGCGGTGATTAATTCAGTATCTAACTGCAATAAAGGCTCGCCGCCTGTGAAAACGACATATTTGTTTGCGGCATAGTCTTGCGGCCATAGGTTATTGATCGTCGCTGCCAGCTCTGGCGCCTGTTTAAACTTGCCGCCGCGCTCGCCATCGGTTCCGACAAAATCGGTGTCACAAAACTGGCAAATCGCCGTTGCCCGGTCTTCTTCTCTGCCCGTCCACAAATTGCAACCGGCAAAACGACAAAAAACCGCAGGGCGACCAGCATGATTGCCTTCGCCCTGTAGCGTATAAAAAATTTCTTTGATGCTGTAAGTCACAAAACTACTCGCTCACTTTTATTCAGTTATTCCCACTCAATTGTTTCCAAGGCCTGCAAACCCGCATGAATACAGGCTTTCTCTGTATGGGACATCTAATTTACCGTCATATTTACCGTCAAAAAACAAGCGCTTTGACTGGCGCGGGAGATGCACTCGGTTTGTGCGGCGACTACTCTTCCACATCAATCATCAACTATCGAGGGGGTCTGGAAGCCCATCGAAGCCACTGCGTCCTACGTTTTTCCTCTCAAGGAACAAGTATAAAGCAACGATTTCTCATGACCAAACGCTATACATCGAGAGTGTTCCAAACCATGAAATCCAAGGTCAACGGCACGCCTGCACCAACAACTCACTCTTGGTGCGTCCCATGGCGACTTTCGCCATTGAATTTTTATCATTACATTTTACGCTGAATTCGTTTCCCGTGGGGAGACAAGCTTGCCGCCAGATATCGTAAATGTTATATTTATTGCGCATTCCGTTTCTTTTAGAGGCGCAAATTGAGCACAAAATATCACTTGCAAACAAAGACGCTAGGCCCACGGGCAGCGCAACTCCTCATTGAGCTGAATGAACTGCGCCGGTCTACGTTCACTTTGGCGGATGTGGGTTCGATCACCGGCCTGTCGGCTGCGGCGGCCCGAAATCTCGTGCACAAGGCTAAACAGCGAGGCTTGGTGACGCGACTGAAGCCCGGTTTGTACAACCTCGTCCCCTTCGAACTCGGCCGGGCCACTGAGCACATCGACAGCCCGTACCTGATCGCGCGTGAACTCGCCGGTGCCGCGCCCTACTTCCTGTCGCACGGCACAGCGCTTGAACTGCACCGCATGGTGACGCAGCCGAACTTCACTGTGTACGTGTCATGTACGCGGCGCGTGCGTCCGCAGACGGTCGGCGGCTATGACTTTCGGTTTATCCACATCACTGAGGAACAAGAATTCGGGGTCATTAAGCACTGGATCGACAAGGAACGCTTCGTGATGATCAGCGACATGGAGCGCACGATCGTTGACGGGCTCCGACACCCGGCATTTGTCGGCGGCATTACCGAAGTCGCCAAGGGCTTGTGGATGAAGCGGGACGTACTGCAAGTCGAGCGGCTGGTGGATTACGCGCGACGCCTCGGCATCGGCGCCGTCGTGCGCCGCCTCGGCTATCTGCTGGAACACTATGGCCTGGCCGATGCGTCGACGCTGGAATCATTGCGCGGCATGCTGACAGCAACGTACCAGCGCCTTGATCCACTGCTCCCCACCGAGGGGGCATTTTTCTCACGTTGGCGGCTCCAGCTTAATGTGACTCCCGAAGAGCTCGATGCCGTGAGGCTGGGCTAATGATTCCAAAATACAACATTTCCCTGATTTCGAACAAGCGGTGAGCACTGGAAGGCGGCGCAATCCTTCGTCCGACTTTACCTTCCCGAGCTTTGGGACTTGAAAAGTGTCAGAAATAGCCTCATACTTCTTCCAGTCAGGAGATATCGCCATGCAGACCCTCGCCAAACAAATCTTGGAACACGCCACCGGAGCGCCGGAGGGTACGCCTTTGGTCGCCAAAGAACTATTGCACCTGGGTAGTCGCGCAGCCGTGGATCAAGTATTGTCCCGTTTGGTGCAGCGCGGCACCCTATTGCGCGCCGGTCGCGGCATCTATGTCCTGCCCGTCGAAAGCCGCTTCGGCACCCGCGCGCCGTCGGCCGTCAAGATGGTCGAAGGCTTGGCAAACCAGCGTGGGGAAACCATCGTGTCGCACGGTGCCGCCGCCGCCAACGCGCTAGGTTTGACCACGCAGGTCCCGATGCGAGCGGTCTATCTCACGTCCGGCCCCAGCCGCCGCCTGAAATTGGGCGCTCAGATGATTGAGTTCCGACACGCGCCAATTTGGCAACTGATTTTTCCTGGGCGAGCTGCGGGCGAGGTGGTGCGGGCACTGGCTTGGCTAGGCCCGGAAAAAGCTGGGGAAGCGATCCAGAAGCTGCGCGCCAAACTGCCACCGTCCGAACTAAAAGAAGTCGCTTCGGCGCGGTCGCGCCTGCCGACATGGATGGCCCAAGAAATCAGCGCCCTGGTGGCCTATGGCTGAATTCTTCCAGCTATCCACCGCCGAACGCCTGGAGGCGCTCGACCTCGCAGCGAACACATCGGGCCTGCTGCCCCATCTGCTGGAAAAAGACATCTGGGTAGTCTGGTCGCTGCGGCACCTCTTTGCCGGCCCTTACGCTGACCACTTGGTATTCAAGGGTGGCACGTCCTTGTCGAAGGCCTATGGCGTCATCCGGCGCTTCTCCGAAGACGTGGATCTGACTTACGACATCCGCGCCATCGCCGCCGATCTGGTGGGTGACGCGGATGCGCCACTGCCAACCAGCAAGAGCCAGGAGAAGAAATGGAGCAAGGAGATTCGTGCGCGTCTGTCGGACTGGGTCGGCGCCGAGATCGTGCCACGTCTCAAGCGCGATCTTGAACAAGATGACCTACCGGCAACCGTGCGGGCCGAGGACGACAAAGTGTTCATTGACTACGCGCCGCTGGCCACCGGCACCGGCTATGTCGCGCCCGCCGTCATGTTGGAGTTCGGTGCCCGCTCAACCGGTGAGCCCAGCGAAGCACGCGCTATCCGATGCGATGCGGCCGCATATTTGCAAGGGGTTGTCAAACAGCGTTCAATATTTACCACCTGTCAGCGTCCAAATTTTTCCATTTTATCGGCTTGTTCAGAACGATTTT